>NZ_MKKG01000004.1:0-134327 GCF_001942325.1 Gordonia sp. CNJ-863 | reverse complement strand
TCTCACCCCCTTTTGCGGGGTTAAGGCCCCCTACAGACCATGGGGTTGATAGGCCAGAACTGTACGCACAGCAATGTGTTCAGGTGACTGGTACTAATCGGCCGAGGACTTACCAACAACACCCACAACATCACCAAACAACAGGTTTTGGTGTGTTCGCATCCACTATGCATCTTCTGAGACAACACACAACAAACAAACAAACCGTTGTGGATTGTTTCATAAAGTTACGGCGGCCATAGCGGAGGGGAAACGCCCGGCCCCATTCCGAACCCGGAAGCTAAGCCCTCCAGCGCCAATGGTACTGCACCTTAATCAGTGTGGGAGAGTAGGACACCGCCGAACACAATTTCAGAAGGGCCCCGTATTCGATGATTTCTTTCGTCGGATACGGGGCTTTTCTTGTTCGCGCACGTCGTCTCGACGTGGCCGGCGATGCTTCCCATCAAGGTTCGAGGGCATAGATTGGCAGCTATGAGTGATCGTGATCGTCCGCGTCGTGACGGACGCGGTGAACGTGATACGCGAGATCAGCGCGAGTCGCGGGGCCAGGGTGGCCCCCGAGGTCAGCGGGGATCCCGTGGCCAGGGCGACTCCAGCCGTGGTGATTCGGGCCGGGGGCGTCGCCCGGACCGTCCGGGGCGTGAGCGCGGCGACGGTGGCCGCCGGCAGCAGGGTCCGCCGCTACCCGATGACCTCAATGCGTCGGATCTCGATCCGGAAGTTCGTCGCGACCTGCTGACCCTCGACAAGGCGAATGCCGAGATCGTCGCGAAACACCTGGTGATGGTCTCGCGACTACTTCTCGAAGAGCCGGCTCTCGCCCTCGAGCATGCCCGTGCCGCACGAGGCCGTGCTTCCCGTGTCGGCGTGGTCCGGGAGACCACCGGTATCGCCGCGTACAACGCCGGCGAGTGGCAGGAGTCCGCCACCGAACTGCGTGCTGCCCGTCGTATCACCGGCAACAACGCGCTGCTGCCCCTCATCGCCGACTGCGAGCGTGGGCTGGGACGTCCAGAACGTGCCGTCGAGATCGCCCGCGGGGACGAGGGCCGTGCGCTGACCGGTGAGGAAGCCACCGAGATGCGCATAGTCGAAGCCGGTGCGCGTATCGACCTCGGCGAGCCGGAGAAGGCCGTGGTGACGCTGCAGGCCGAGAACCTCAAGCCGGGACAGGTGGGAACCGGTCCCGCACGCCTGTTCTACGCCTACGCATCGGCGCTGTACGCGTCCGGTCGTCGGGACGAGGCCATCACCTGGTTCATGAATGCGGCCGCCGCCGACATCGACGACGTCACCGACGCCGAGTTCCGCCTGACCGAGCTCGCGAACGACGACACACCCGTCGGGAACGGCGAGCCGGACGTCGACGGAGTCGACGTTCTCGCCGACAGCGCGGTGTCCGAGGTTCCGGCGGCCTCCGAGCAGGCGAAGCCGGAGGCGGTAACTGGAGAGCCTGTGACTGCCGAGCCTGCTCCGGCCGAGACGAGCCCGGCTCCCGAGCCCGTTGCTGACCCTGAGCCGGTGGCCGCACCTGAACCGGTGTCCGTGCCCGAGCCGATCGCTGCTCCTGAGCCGGTTACTGCACCCGAACGGGTCGCCTCTTCGGAGCCGGCCGACACCGACACGATCGACAGCCTGGAAGGCACTGCCGACCTGTCGGCGACGTCCAGCTACATAGAAGAGGGCAGTACCGGGTCGCAGGCACTCGTCGATCGATACGATGCGCTGCTACTGGACCTCGACGGAACCGTCTTCGCGGGCCACCAGGCACTGCCGAACGCGGTCGACACCCTCGACCGGCTCGACATACCTCGCTTCTTCGTGACGAACAATGCGAGTCGTCGTCCCGCAGAGGTCGCCGCCCACCTTCGTGAGCTCGGCTTCGATGCGACCGACGACCTCGTCGTCACCAGTGCTCAGTCGGGGGCGCGGTTGCTGTCCGAGCATCTCCCTCCGGGGTCGCGGGCGCTGGTCATCGGCACCGACGGGCTGGCGCAAGAGGTGCGCGAGGTCGGCATCGGCGTCACGCGCAGTGCCGACGACCGTCCCGCAGCCGTCATCCAGGGACACTCCACCGACACCGGTTGGGCCCAGCTGTCCGAGGCCGCGCTGGCGATCCGGGCCGGCGCCCTGTGGGTGGCCACCAATGTCGACGCCACACTGCCGTCCGAGCGCGGTCTGCTCGTCGGCAACGGTTCGATGGTCGCCGCACTGCGTAACGCCACCGGCAAGGAGCCGCTCGTCGCAGGCAAGCCGGCTGCCCCGCTGATGGCGGACGCGATCGCCCGTGCTGCGGCGAATTCACCGCTCGTCGTGGGCGACCGTCTCGACACCGACATCGAGGGCGCACACGCCGTCGGCATCGAGAGTGCACTGGTTCTCACGGGCGTCAGCACGGTCACCGACCTGCTGGCCGCTCCGCCGGAGCAGCGTCCCACCTACGTCATCGACGATCTGGCCGGCGTGTTCGACGAGATCGACGCGGTTCGCGTGGCCGATCAGCCGGGCTGGACCGTGAGCGTGGAGGCGTCCACCGTGACTGTCTCCGGCTCGGGCGACGTAATCGGACTCGTTCCTGCTCTGGCAGCTGCCACCTGGGCCGCGGTCGATGCGGGCACCGCTGATCCGGAGGAACTGCGGATTCGTGCCGAGGGCCCGGCGCGCGACAAGCTGGCGTCGCTGGGTGTCACCCTGGTCGGCTAGCGTGGGTGACGATGACTTATCCGAGTGACGAGAGCAGTCCTTCGGGCCTGAGCAGCGTTCCGACACCGAACAGCATGGCGCCCCGACCCGGTCCGGGCGCCATGCCGCGTCGTCAGTACGACCCGATGGCGGCACTCAACGACGATCCCTCGTCGGGCGCAGACGCCGCACTCGACCTGCCCGACGTCGAGGCCACCGTCTCCGAGCTCCTCGTGCAGGTCGACGATCTCCGGGAGTCGGTCGGTGACACCTTCTCGCTCGCTGCCCTCGAGCGTCAGGCCAACCTCCTCGAGCAGGCTCACGACGCCCTCACCGCGGCGCTCGACGCGGTGGACCGCCGATGATCCGACTCCGGACGCGGCACTGACGATGGCCACCAGAGCGCGACTCGACGCGGAACTCGTCCGGCGTGGCCTGGCCCGATCCCGGGAGCAGGCGCGCGAACTCGTCGATGCCGGCGTCGTGAAGGTCAACGGAACGGTGGCGGCGAAGGCCGCGACCGGTGTCACCAGGGATACCCCGATCGTCGTGGTGGAAGCACCGAAGGACGACTGGGCGTCGCGCGGCGCCCACAAACTCCTCGGTGCTCTCGAGGCGTTCGAGCCCCAAGGGCTGTCCCTGGCAGGTCGCCGATGCCTCGATGCAGGTGCCTCGACCGGCGGCTTCACCGATGTCCTGCTGCGTCGCGACGTCCGGGAGGTCGTCGCCGTGGATGTCGGTTACGGACAACTGATCTGGCGTCTGCAGAACGACGACCGCGTTCACGTACACGACCGCACCAACGTCCGGCACCTCGAACCGGAAGCGATCGGTGGTCCGGTGGACGTCGTGGTGGCCGACCTGTCCTTCATCTCGTTGGGACTCGTCCTGCCGGCGTTCGCGCGCTGCGCGGTGCCGGGTGCCGATCTGCTGCCCATGGTCAAGCCGCAGTTCGAGGTGGGCAAGGACCGCGTCGGCTCCGGCGGCGTCGTGCGCGACCCCGCTCTGCGTGCCGAGGCCGTGCTGGCGGTGGCGACAGAGGCGGCCGCACTCGGGCTCGTGACCCGTGGCGTCGTGGCCAGTCCGCTGCCGGGCCCGTCGGGCAACGTCGAGTTCTTCCTCTGGCTGCGCAACGAGCCCGGTGGCCGGGCGGGCGAGGAGTCGGGGGAGAGCGATAGGGTCGACCCGTCGGCATCGTCCGACGAACTCCGCTCCATGATCGAGCGTGCGGTCGCGGAGGGGCCGAGCTGAGTCCGAATCGGCCGGCGCCTGCTCATCTCGTTCCTGCTCGACCACACACGTCCGACCACACTTCTCTGGGAGGGAACCACCAGTGACCGACGATTCGGTAGCCGAGTCCGCCGGTGCCCGCGAGTTCTTGGTGGTCGCCCACACCGGACGCGAGAACGTCCTCGAGACGATCGAGGCCATCGCCCGCCACTGCGGTGCCGCCGGTGTCGCGCTGCGCGTCGTCGACCACGACACCCTCGACCGGGACGCCCCCGATCATGACGTGATCTACCGCAACCGCGACGATCAGCAGTCGCGACCCGGAAACGTACCCGTCGATCCCGAGTACCTCCGGTCCCTGGGCGCCGTGGTCGAGGTGACCACCGCCGAGTCCGCCTCGGCCGAGGGATGTGAGCTCGTCATCGTCCTCGGCGGCGACGGGACGTTTCTCCGCGCCGCCGAGTTGGCATGTCCGGCGGGGGTGCCCGTGCTGGGCATCAACCTCGGGCACATCGGCTTCCTCGCCGAATCGGAGGCGCACAAGGTCGACGAGGTGATGAATCAGCTCATCGCCCGCGACTACCGCATCGAACCGCGGATGACGCTCGAGATCGACATCGTCGACCCGGCCGACCCCGACCCGCCGACGGCGAGCAGCTGGGCGCTCAACGAGGTCGCGATCCTCAACACCAGCAAGAACGGTGTGCTCGAACTCGTCACCGAGGTCGATGGTCGCCCGGTATCGGCATTCGGCGCGGACGGCGTGCTGGTCGCGACCCCGACCGGGTCGACGGCCTACGCATTCTCCGCGGGCGGCCCGGTGATGTGGCCCGACCTCGAGGCGATCCTCGTGGTGCCCAACAACGCACACGCGCTGTTCGCGCGGCCCATGGTGACGAGCCCGCGGTCGCGCATCGCGGTGGAAGTGGACAAGAACGGACGCCCGGCGGTGGCGCTGTGTGACGGCCGTCGAGCACTCGACGTGCCCGCCGGCGCCCGCGTCGAGGTCGTACGCAGCGATCGTTCGGTGAACTGGATCCGGATCGACTCCGATCCGTTCGCCGACCGGCTCGTCACCAAGTTCGCCCTCCCGGTCACGGGATGGCGAGGGAGGCAGGCATAGGGGTGCTCGAAGAACTGTCGATCACCGGACTCGGTGTCATCGAGGAGGCGCAGGCGCGCTTCCATCCGGGCTTCACGGTGCTGACCGGCGAGACCGGCGCGGGCAAGACGATGATCGTCACCAGCCTGCACCTGCTGTCGGGTGCTCGTGCTGACGCGACCCGCGTCCGGACGGGTAGCGCCAAGGCGATCGTCGAGGGTCGTTTCCGGCTGGCGAACGCCGAGGGCGTGCAGAAGGATCCGGTGGTCGCCGACATCCTCGACTCCACCGGAGCCGAACTCGACGACGACGACACCGTGATCGCGGTGCGCTCGGTGAGCGCCGACGGGCGCTCCCGCGCTCATCTGGGTGGCCGTTCGGTCCCCGCCGGCGTGATGGGTCAGCTCACCACCGCGGTCCTGGCCATCCACGGACAGAACGATCAGTTGCGTCTGCTTCGTCCGGAGCATCAGCGTGCGGCTCTCGACACGTTCGGCGGATCGAAGGCATCGTCCGCGCTGGAGGCCTACCGCAAGGCGCGGACCGCGTGGGTCGACATCCTCGACGAGCTCGATGCCCGTCGCGCCAACTACCGCGAGCTCGCACAGGAAGCCGACCGGCTCCGCTTCGGCATCGACGAGATCGCCGCGGTCGATCCGCTCCCGGGCGAGGACGAGGATCTGACCGCGACGATCAGGCGTCTGTCCGACCTCGAGTCCATCCGCGGGGCCGCCGATCAGGCCCACCACATCGTCGCCGGCGACTCGGGGGCATCGGTCATCGAGGGATTGGGCTCCGTCCGCACACTCCTCGAGGGCGCCGCCGACGACACCCTGCGAGGACTGGTCCCACGCGTCTCCGAGGCGCTCACCGTCATCACCGACGTGGGGGCCGAACTGACCGCGTTCACCTCGAGTCTCCCGGCGGATGCCGACGAACTCGACAAACTCCTGGCCCGCCAGGCCGAACTCAAGTCCCTCGTGCGCAAGTACGCACCCGACGTCGACGGCGTCATCGATTGGCGGCACAAGGCGCAGGCCCGACTCGCCGAGATCGAGGACCCGCGGGCATCCATCGAAGAGCTCGAGTCCGCGGCCGCTACGGCGCTGGAGAAGGTCGAGGCCGCTGCGGCCAAACTGCACTCGCTGCGCGTCAAGGCGGCGTCGTCGATGGCGGACAAGGTGTCCAAGGAGCTGAAGGGCCTCGCCATGGGCGACTCGGCTCTGGCGGTCTCCGTCAGTCCCGAACCCGCCTCGCCCGAGGACCGGCTCGCGATCACGGTCGCCGGGACCCGCGCCCATGCCGGGGCCGACGGAGCCGACAAGGTCGAGTTCGCGCTGGTCGCGCACCCCGGGGCCACGCCGCTCCCGATCGCGAAGTCGGCGTCGGGCGGTGAACTGTCGCGTGTGATGCTCGCGCTGGAGGTTGTCCTCGCCGCGCCGACCTCCGGTTCGGTCATGGTGTTCGACGAGGTCGACGCCGGCGTCGGCGGTCGTGCGGCGGTGGAGATCGGCAAGCGTCTCTCGCGGCTGGCCCGAGCCCATCAGGTCATCGTGGTCACGCACCTGCCGCAGGTCGCGGCTTTCGCCGACAACCACCTCGTGATCGGCAAGTCCAAGAAGGGTGCGCTGGTCACCAGCAGTGTGCGGACCCTCGACCGTGACGAGCGTGTCGCCGAACTCGCACGCATGCTCGCCGGCCTGGGGGAGTCCGACACCGGACGCGCGCACGCCGAGGAACTACTGGCCACCGCGGAGGCCGAACGGGCCGCGCACTGAACTCGGACGGGCTGGTGCCCGTGTTGCTTGTGTGACAAAAGTTTCTCGTGTTACGGCGCGCCTCCCGGGCTCCGTCGTGTGTTCGGTCAATCATTGCGGGCATGAAGATGCCTGCACTGCTCGCGCGTAACACCGAAGAACTGCCTGGCGTGACCGGTATCGCCAGGATCGACAAGAACACCAAGCGGCTGCTCAGTCGGGTCGGCCCGGGTGACATCGCCATCCTCGACGAGGTCGACCTCGACCGCGTCACCGCCGACGCCCTCGTCGAGGCCAACGTGGTCGCGGTGGTCAACGTCTCCCGCTCGATCACCGGCCGCTACCCGAACCTCGGCCCGGAGGTGCTCGTCGCCTCCGGCATCGTGCTCCTCGACGATGTGGGTCCGGAGATCTTCAAGCGTGTCAAGGACGGCGCCAAGGTGCGCGTCCACGACGACCGCCTGTTCGTCGGTGAGCGTCGACTGGCCCTGGGCACCGAGCTCGACGAGCGCGACATCGCCGACATCATGATCGGCGCCAAGGCGGGCCTCGTCGATCATCTGGAAGCGTTCTCGGGCAACACGATCGAGTTCATCCGCAGCGAGTCCCCGTTGCTGATCGACGGTGTCGGCGTGCCGGACATCGACGTCGACCTCGCCGGCCGGCACGTGATCATCGTCGGCGAAGGCGCCGACCGAGCCGCAGATCTGCGCGCACTCAAGCCGTTCATCAAGGAGTACCAGCCGGTGATGGTCGGCGTCGGTACCGGTGCCGACACCCTGACCAAGGCCGGCTACAAGCCCGCGATCATCGTCGGCGATCCGGAGAACATCAAGACCCCGACGCTGAAATCCGGTGCCCAGCTGGTCCTTCCGGCCGACACCGATGGCCACGCCGCAGGCCTCGAGCGCATCCAGGATCTCGGTATCGGTGCGACCACCTTCCCCGCGGCCGGTTCCGCGGAAGACCTCGCCCTGCTGCTGACCGACTACCACGGTGCCGACCTGATCGTCACCGTCGGCTACCCCGGCACGCTCGACGACTTCTTCGACCGTTCGCGTCGCGAGAGCAACCCGTCGATGTTCCTGACCCGCCTCAAGGTCGGACAGAAGCTCGTCGACGCGAAAGCCGTTGCGACGCTGTACCGCAGCCGCGTCTCAGGTGCCGCGATCGCATGTGTCGTCCTGGCCGCACTGGTCGCCGTGATCGCGGCGCTGCTGCTGTCCAACACCGGCGCCGACGTCACCGATTGGATTGTCACGCAGTGGAATGCGCTGCTCGACTGGGCACGAGAGGTCTGGAACCGATAGGCGATGATTTCGCTACGACAGCATGCGATCTCACTGGTCGCGGTATTCCTGGCATTGGCGCTCGGACTGTTCCTCGGCTCGGGGTTCGTCGGCGATCGCGTGAACTCGATGACCGGCACCAGCCGGGACCGCATCGGTGATCTCGAGAACCAGCGCGACGACCTGAACGCGAAACTGAACGCGGCCAACAGTTTCGACCTGGCGATCGGGCCCCGGCTCATCGCCAACACTCTGCGCGGCCAGTCGGTTCTCGTGGTGACCGCGCCGAACGCGGCCGAGGCCGACGTGGACGCCGTGAAGGAGAACATCTCGGGCGCCGGCGCGCGCTTCGCCGGTCAGATCGCGCTGACCGAGTCCCTCCTGAGCGACCAGAACGCCGAGCAGCTGCGCACCATCGTTGACCAGACGATCCCGCCGGGAGCGATCCTGCGTGCCGAGCTGACCGACTCGGGCAGCCGGGCCGGCGACCTGCTCGGAACACTCGTGCTCTCCGGGAAGACGACCCGCCCAGCGTCGTCCGCGGACCGCCGGACCGGGTTGGCCGCCCTGCGTGACGGTGGGTTCATCGACTACGCCAACAACGCCGTCACACCGGCCGATCTGATGGTTGTCGTGACCGGCGACGAGTTCGGCCCCGACTCGGGCGCCCAGGGTGCTGTGGTCGCACGCCTGGCCGCGGCGGCATCCGTCCGTGGCGTGGGCGGAGTGCTCGTCGGTCGGACCGGTTCGGCGAACGGCGGCTCACCGATCGCCGTGGTCCGCGCCGACCCGTCGTTGACCAACGCCGTGTCCACCGTCGACAACGTCGATCAGCCGACCGGCCTGATCACCACCGTCCTGGCGCTCGCCGCCGAGGGCAAGGGTGCGACCGGGTCCTACGGAACCGGCGCCGGCGCCACCGCGGTCACCGTCGGGGCCGACGGCAAGCCGGCCGCCTGACACCATCGGGACCGCCGCAATCGAGCCGATCACGTCGTCGGAGTGAGTACCGCCACGCCGCGCGTCGGTGTGGCGGTACAGCGCGGCGGCACAGTGGTGTTACCCTGGAGTCCCGTAGGTAATCAGGGCATCCGCCCCGATTCGGCCGACGGGAGACACGCTTTTGCGACCTTTGCGACACGTTCACGACACCAAGCACATCTTCGTCACTGGTGGCGTCGCTTCTTCACTGGGTAAGGGCCTCACGGCCTCGAGCCTGGGTCAACTTCTCACTTCTCGGGGCCTACGGGTCACGATGCAGAAGCTCGATCCCTATCTGAACGTCGATCCCGGCACGATGAACCCGTTCCAGCACGGAGAGGTCTTCGTGACCGAGGACGGCGCCGAGACCGACCTCGACGTCGGACACTACGAGCGCTTCCTGGACCGCAACCTCTCGCAGTCGGCGAATGTGACCACGGGACAGGTGTATTCGACGGTCATCGCCAAGGAGCGACGCGGCGAGTACCTCGGTGAGACCGTGCAGGTCATCCCGCACATCACCGACGAGCTCAAGTCCCGTGTGCTGGCCATGGGCGAGCCCGACGCCGACGGCGAGGTTCCCGACGTCGTCATCACCGAGATCGGTGGCACGGTCGGCGACATCGAGTCGCTCCCGTTCATCGAGGCTGCGCGCCAGGTGCGCCACGAGGTCGGTCGCGACAACGTCTTCTTCCTCCACGTCTCGCTGGTCCCGTACCTCGCGCCGTCGGGTGAGCTGAAGACCAAGCCGACCCAGCATTCGGTCGCCGCGCTGCGCAACGTCGGTATCCAGCCCGACGCGCTGATCCTGCGCTGCGACCGCGACGTGCCCGAGGGACTCAAGAAGAAGATCGCGCTGATGTGCGACGTCGAGCTCGACGGCGTGATCTCGACCCCCGACGCGCCGTCGATCTACGACATCCCCAAGGTGCTGCACAACGAGCACCTCGACGCTTATGTGGTCCGCAAGCTCGGGCTGCCGTTCCGCGATGTCGACTGGACGGTCTGGGGCGAGCTGCTCCACCGCGTCCACGAGCCGCGCGAGACGGTGCGGGTCGCGCTGGTCGGCAAGTACGTCGACCTGCCCGACGCCTACCTGTCGGTCACCGAGGCCATCCGTGCCGGCGGCTTCGCCTGGAAGGCGCGCACCGAGATCAAATGGGTGCCGTCGGATGACTGCGACACCCCGGCGGGTGCGCAGGCCGCACTCGGCGACGTCGACGCGATCCTGATCCCCGGCGGCTTCGGCATCCGCGGCATCGAGGGCAAGGTCGGCGCGATCTCGTATGCACGCCGCCGGGGCATCCCGCTGCTCGGTCTGTGCCTGGGTCTCCAGTGCGTGGTCATCGAGGCGGCACGCTCGGTGGGTCTCGACGAGGCCAGCTCGACGGAGTTCGATCCCGACACCCCGCATCCGGTCATCTCGACCATGGCCGACCAGGCCGACGCGGTCGCCGGCGAGGCGGACCTGGGTGGCACGATGCGCCTCGGCGCCTACGACGCCGTCCTGAAGGCGGGTTCGGTCGTGGCCGAGTCCTACGGCTCCCGTGAGGTGTCCGAGCGTCACCGTCACCGCTTCGAGGTCAACAACGCCTACCGCGACAAGATCGCCGATTCGGGTCTGGTCTTCTCGGGCACCTCGCCCGACGGGCACCTCGTCGAGTTCGTCGAGTACCCGAAGTCGGTTCATCCGTTCTTCGTCGCCACCCAGGCGCACCCGGAGCTCAAGAGCCGGCCGACCCGTCCCCATCCGCTGTTCCGCTCGTTCATCGAGGCGGCACTGAAATACAAGGCAGCCGAACGGCTTCCGGTGGATCTCGGTGACGACTACGAGTCGAACGACGCGCCCGCCGACACCGTCGCGGCGGTCAACGACGTCACCGTCGAGCCGGTCGCCGGGATCGACCAGACCGGCACCGAGGGCTGACGGGCTTGGGTGGCCACGAGTTCGACGTCACCGGCACCCGCACCGTCTACGACGGGGCGATCATCACGCTGCGCGTCGACGACGTGGCCATGCCCGGGGGACGTATCGCGGAGCGGGAGGTCGTCGAGCACTTCGGTGCGGTGGCGGTCCTCGCCCGTGACGAGAACGGCCGGATCGCGATGGTGCGTCAGTACCGGCATCCGATCGGCCGTCGACTTCTCGAGTTGCCTGCCGGCCTTCTCGACCAGGACGGTGAGGCACCGCTGACGGCGGCGCAGCGCGAACTGGCCGAGGAGGCCGACCTGGCCGCCGGCACCTGGCACGTGCTCGTCGACCTGGCGTTGTCGCCGGGGTTCACCGACGAGGCGCTCCGTCTCTACCTCGCCGAGGACCTGCATCACCTCGACGAGGCGGAGCGCGTCGACGAGGAAGCCGACCTGGAGGTCGAATGGGTGCCGCTCGACGACGCCGTCGCGATGGTGCTGGCCGGGGAGATCGTGAACGCCACGAGCGTCGCGGGCATCCTGGCCGCCACGGCGGCGGAACGGTCGGGGACCGGTCTACGGGGCGTCGACGCGCCGTGGACCGACGAACCCACCGCGCTTCGCGATCGTCGGCGCCGCTCGTGAGTACCCCAGCCGTGAGTACCCGAGCGGTGGGTCGCCTGTGACGATCGCCGCCGACATCTCGCGTTTCCTCGATCACCTCACCGTCGAACGGGGTGCGGCGGCCAACACGGTGTCCTCGTATCGCCGGGACCTCGAGCGGTACAAGCGGTATCTCGAATCGCGCGACATCGCGTCGCTGGACGCGGTGGCCGAGGAGGACGTGCGCGAGTTCCTCGTCGATCTTCGTCGAGGTGATCCCGATGCCGGGTTCACGCCACTCGCGGACAGCTCGATTGCGCGAACCCTGGTGGCGACGAGGCGTTTTCACAAGTTCGCAGTCGAGGAGGGGATCGTCACGACCGACGTCGCGCATGCGGTCCGTCCGCCGCGTCCGGCGCGGCGTCTGCCGAAGTCGCTACCGGTCGACGAGGTGCTGGCGATCCTGGAGGCCGCCGGCGCCGACGACCATCCCCGCGCCCTGCGCGACCGTGCCCTGTTGGAGTTCCTCTACAGCTGCGGAGCCCGCATCTCCGAGGCGACCTCACTCGACATCGACGACCTCGACCTCGACACCCGGGCGGTGCGTCTGCGGGGCAAGGGCGGCAAGGAACGTCTCGTCCCGCTCGGCGGACCGGCGATCGACGCCATCGACGCCTACCTGGTCCGCGGTCGTCCCGCGCTGGTGTCGCGGGCGACGCCGGCGCTGTTCCTCAACGCCCGGGGTGGGCGCCTCTCCCGGCAGTCGGCCTGGCAGGTACTGGTCACCG
Source organism: Gordonia sp. CNJ-863 (assembly GCF_001942325.1). Lineage (NCBI taxonomy): Bacteria > Bacillati > Actinomycetota > Actinomycetes > Mycobacteriales > Gordoniaceae > Gordonia > Gordonia sp. CNJ-863. The sequence goes on along the minus strand of NZ_MKKG01000004.1, from coordinate 121,981 downwards.
CCGCCGAACGTGCCGGGCTGGACAAGGCGGTTTCCCCGCATACGTTGCGGCACAGCTTCGCGACGCATCTGCTCGACGGCGGCGCCGACGTCCGCGTGGTCCAGGAGCTCCTCGGGCACGCATCCGTGACCACCACGCAGGTGTACACACTCGTGACGGTGAACACGATGCGTGAGGTCTATGCCGTCGCACATCCGCGTGCCCGCTGACCGCGCGCCGACCGCGGGTGAACGTCCGCGATGTCCTAGGCTGATACGAGTCGTCGACCAGGGACCGGCATCCGCCGCCCGGCCGACACGCATCGGACACCGAAGAGTGAAGGGAGCGGCGGGCACGTGACCACTCCGAGCGCACCGCGGTCTGGCGCCCGCCTCGAGTGTTCGGGGACGCGGTCGTGACCTCCGCGGGGGATCAGTACAGGATCCAGGTCTCACCGGGTCATGACGCCGACGAGGTCGACCACCACGCGGCCGACGAGATCGGCCCCACCGGACGTCCCTATCGCGAGGTTCCCGAACCGCGACCCCTCGACCGTCACGGTCCGGCGACCGTCATCGCCGTCTGCAATCAGAAGGGCGGGGTCGGCAAGACCACCTCGACCATCAACCTCGGTGCCGCGCTCGCCGAGTACGGCCGTCGCGTCCTGCTCGTCGACCTCGACCCGCAGGGTGCGTTGTCCGCGGGTCTGGGTGTGCCGCACCACGAACTCGAGCAGACGGTCTACAACCTCCTCGTCCCGCCGCAGGTGGCCACCGACGAGGTGCTGATGCGGACACGCGTCGAGGGACTCGACCTGCTACCGAGCAACATCGACCTCTCGGCAGCGGAGATCCAGCTCGTCACCGAGGTGGGGCGCGAACAGTCCCTGGGCCGTGCGCTGCACCCCGTCCTGGACCGCTACGACGTGGTGCTCATCGACTGCCAGCCGTCGCTGGGCCTGCTCACCGTGAACGCCCTCGCCTGCTCGGACACCGTGCTCATCCCGATGGAGTGCGAGTATTTCTCGCTGCGCGGCCTGGCGCTGCTCACCGACACGATCAACAAGGTGCGCGACCGTCTCAACCCGCGCCTGGACCTCGGGGGCATCCTCGTCACCATGTTCGACGCCCGCACGCTGCACTCCCGCGAGGTGATGGCGCGTGTCGTCGAGGTGTTCGGCGAGGCCGTCTACGACACCGTGATCTCCCGTACGGTCCGTTTCCCGGAGACGAGCGTCGCCGGTGAACCGATCACGTCCTGGGCACCCCGCTCGGCCGGCGCGAAGGCGTACCGGGCGCTGGCGCGCGAGGTGATCGCGCGCAACCTCAAGGGCGCATGACTGTCGACACCGACCCGGCCGTGTCCGATCCTTCTGCACCCGAGGTGGACGGACCCGATGCGCCGGCGCCGGTCGAGGTGTCGGAGCCGGTCGGCGACACCCCCGCGGAGAACGACGACGCGGCTCAATCCGAGGCCCCCGAATCCGGTTTCCGCGTCAAACTCCGCAACTTCGAGGGCCCGTTCGACCTGCTGCTGAACCTGATCTCGCAGCACCGGCTCGATGTCACCGAGGTCGCGCTGCACGTGGTGACCGACGACTTCATCGCCTACACCCGCGAGCTCGGACCGGAGGTCGGGCTCGACCAGACCACCGAGTTCCTCGTCGTGGCGGCCACGCTGCTCGATCTCAAGGCGGCACGGCTGCTGCCGTCGGGCGAGGTCGACGACCCCGAGGACCTCGCACTCCTCGAAGCCCGTGACCTGCTGTTCGCCCGACTGCTCCAGTACCGCGCGTACAAGCAGGTGGCACAGTTGTTCGGCGAGCTGGAAGCCGCTGCGCTGCAACGCTATCCGCGCGCAGTCTCGCTGGAGCAGCGGTTCGAGGACCTGCTGCCGGAGGTCACGCTCGGCGTCGACGCGAACGGGTTCGTGCAGGTGGCCGCGACCGCGCTGACCCCGCGGCCGGTGCCGACCGTCGGACTCGACCATCTCCACGACGTCCAGTCGGTGTCGGTGCCCGGTCAGGCCCGGCGGATGGCGGCTTTGCTGAGCGCGTCGGTCGGGGAGTGGGTCCACTTCCGCGATCTCACCGCCGACTGCGAGAGTGGGCTGGAGATCGTCGGTAGCTTCCTGGGTCTGTTGGAGCTCTACCGCGAGCAGGCCATTACCTTCGAACAACCCGAGGCGCTCGGCGATCTCGCCGTGATGTGGACCGGTGAGCGCCAGATCGACGACCTGCGCATCGACAAGGCAGAGGACTACGGATGACCGACGGACCGATCGACGACGCCGACGACGTGAACGACGAGGCGGTGGCCGACGAGGCCGAGGTCCTCGACGATGAAACCCTGCGGTCGGCGCTGGAGGCCGTGCTGCTCGTCGTCGACACCCCGGTGACCACCGAGGAGCTGGCCAATGCCGTCGACCAGGACCGGACACGGGTGCGCGAGATGCTCAATGCCATGTCGTCGGAGTTCACCGCGGCGCGCAGCGGTTTCGACCTGCGTTTCGCCGGCGACGGCTGGCGCTTCTACACGCGGGCCGACTACGCGCCGTATGTGGAGCGATTGCTGCTCGACGGAGCGCGGTCCAAGCTGACGCGCGCGGCCCTGGAGACGCTCGCGGTGATCGCCTACCGGCAGCCGGTGACGCGTGCGCGTGTCAGCGCGATCCGTGGTGTGAACGTCGACGGTGTGATCCGGACGCTCGTCGCCCGCGGCCTGATCAACGAGGTCGGCCAGGACCCGCAGACCAACGCCACGACCTACGCGACCACCGAGATGTTCCTGGAGCGGCTCGGCCTGGCCTCGCTGTCCGAACTGCCCGATCTGGCGCCGCTGCTGCCCGACGTCGACCTCATCGACGACCTCGACGAGGAGTTGTTGTCGGATCCCCGATTCGCCAAATTGTCACCTCAGCCGTCAGACTCGAAGGTACTGGCCACCGACGGTGACCTGAACGATGACTAGATCCGCATGGATCTGCCGAACACAGGATTGAGAACAATGGCTTCCGCTGGCCGAGATGGCTCACCGGGAAAACGCCGTAAGGGCGCCCCCGCACAGCAACCGCGAACGAAGAAGACGCACCGCAAGGGGTCGTCGAAACCCAACGCCGACGTCGGGAAGATCCGGCTCAACAACGCCCGGCCCGCACGCCACCAGGTGGCACCGGAGCAGGTGAGCGGCAACGGGCCGGAATTCGTCGCAGACGGTGTCCGACTCCAGAAGGTCCTGGCACAGGCGGGTGTGGCCTCGCGCCGCGGCGCCGAGGAGATGATCGCCGCCGGACGTGTGAAGGTCGACGGCAAGGTCGTCACCGAGCAGGGTCTGCGCATCAACCCCGACACCGCGATCATCCACGTCGACGATGCGCGCGTGATCATGGACGAGACCAAGCAGTATCTCGCCTTCAACAAGCCCAAGGGCTGGCAGTCGACCATGGCCGACGACCAGGGCCGGCCGTGCGTCGGTGACGTGGTCGCCGAACGCGTGATGGCCGGACAGCGCCTGTTCCACGTCGGCCGGCTCGATGCCGACACCGAGGGCCTGCTGCTCCTGACCAACGACGGCGAGCTGGCCCACCGGCTGATGCACCCGTCGTTCGAGGTGCCCAAGACCTACCTGGCGACCCTGAAGGGTGAGGTGCCGCGCGGGATCGCTCGTCACCTGCGCGAGGGCATCGAACTCGAAGACGGCCCGGTAAAGGTCGACAAGTTCACCGTCATCGAGGTCCACGAGGGACAGTCGCTGGTGCGCATCACCCTGCACGAGGGACGCAACCGCATCGTGCGCCGCATGATGGACGAGGTCGGTTTCCCGGTCACGAAACTCGTTCGCACCCATGTGGGTACGGTCGCGCTGGGGGAGCAGCGACCCGGTAGCCTGCGTGTCCTCGGCAGCGACGAGGTCGGCGGCCTGTACAAGGCGGTCGGACTGTGACCGCTGGCACGACGCGCGTCGTCGCCATCGACGGGCCGGCCGGTACGGGCAAGTCGTCGGTGTCGAAGCTGCTCGCCGACAAGGTCGGCGCCAGCTATCTCGACACCGGGGCGATGTACCGCGCGGTGACCTTGGCGGTTCTCGACGCCGGTGTGGCACTTGACGATCCGGCCGGTATCGCCCGGGTTGTCGACGCGGTCGACATCGAGCTGATCCCCAACGGCGACGGGTCGTCGACGGTGCTGCTCGACGGTCGCGACGTGTCCGGGCCGATCCGGACCGACCATGTCACCAGTGCGGTGTCGGCGGTGTCCGCGGTTCCCGAGGTGCGCACCAAACTCGTTGCGCTGCAGCGACAGAACGCGCAGGGGCGCTTCGTGGTGGTCGAGGGTCGCGACATCGGGACCGTGGTGTTCCCGGCGGCCGACGTCAAGATCTTCCTGACCGCCACGCCGGAGGCACGAGCCGACCGGCGGCACAAGCAGAATCTGGCCGCGGGACGCGACAGCGATTACGCAGCGGTCCTGGACAGCGTGAACCGCCGCGACCATCTGGATTCGACGCGCGCGGTGTCTCCGCTGCGTGCCGCCGATGACGCCGTCGTCGTCGACACCAGTGACAAGACCCTCATGGAGGTGCTCGACGAACTGAGCGGCCTCGTCGAGACCCGGATCGGAGTATCAGAACGGTGAGCGACAACTTCGAGACCGACCTGGCGGCATTGCCCGGAGACGGTATCTGGTCGGACGAATCCGACTGGCAGCTGACCGATATCGAGGGCGCCGACGGCGCCGCCGAGGTCGAGCACATGCCGGTGCTGGCGATCGTCGGACGCCCCAACGTGGGCAAGTCCACTCTCGTCAACCGAATCCTCGGCCGGCGTGAGGCCGTGGTCGAGGACATCCCGGGTGTCACGCGTGACCGCGTGTCCTACTCGGCGAGCTGGTCCGGACGTAGCTTCACGGTCGTCGACACCGGCGGCTGGGAGCCCGACGCGAAGGGCCTGCAGCAGGCCGTCGCGGCCCAGGCCGAACTCGCGATGCGGACCGCCGACGTGATCGTCGTGGTCGTCGACGCGACCGTCGGTGCCACCGCGACCGATGAAGCCGTGGCGCGCGTTCTGCGCCGGTCCAAGACGCCGGTGATCCTGTGCGCCAACAAGGTCGACAGCGAGCGGATGGAGGCCGACACGGCTGCCCTGTGGTCGCTGGGACTCGGTGAACCGCACCCGGTGTCGGCGGCGCACGGCCGTGGTGCCGGTGACCTGCTCGACGTCATCCTGCAGAAGCTGCCCGCGACTCCGCGCGAGACCCCGGTGCTGGGCGGCCCGCGTCGTGTGGCACTCGTCGGCAAGCCGAACGTGGGCAAGAGCTCGCTGCTGAACAAGCTGGCCGGCACCGAGCGTTCGGTGGTGGACAACGTCGCCGGTACGACCGTCGACCCGGTCGACGAGATCGTCGAACTGGGCGGCAAGGTCTGGAATTTCGTCGACACCGCAGGCCTGCGCCGCAAGGTGCGTACCGCGAGTGGTCACGAGTACTACGCCTCGCTGCGCACGCGGGCGGCCCTCGACGCCGCCGAGGTGGCGATCCTGCTGATCGATGCCTCGCAGCCGATCACCGAGCAGGATCTGCGCGTGCTCTCGCTCATCATCGAGAGCGGCCGTGCCCTGGTCATCGCCTTCAACAAGTGGGATCTGGTCGACGAGGATCGTCGCTATCAGCTCGACAAGGAGATCGACCGCGAGCTCGCCCGCGTGCCGTGGGCGCGTCGGGTGAACATCTCGGCGTCGACCGGTCGTTCGGTGCAGAAGCTGGTGCCGGCGATGGAGAGCGCGCTCGAGGCGTGGGACAAGCGCATCTCGACCGGGCCGCTGAACAGCTGGCTCAAGGACGTCATCGCGGCCAACCCGCCGCCTCTGCGCGGTGGTCGTCAGCCGCGCGTGATGTTCGCGACCCAGGCGTCGGTGCGACCGCCGACCTTCGTGCTGTTCACCACCGGCTTCCTCGAGGCCGGTTATCGCCGCTTCCTGGAGCGTCGTCTGCGCGAGGAGTTCAACTTCGACGGTTCACCGGTGCGCATCAACGTGCGTGTGCGCGACAAGCGGGAGCAGCGCCGCAAGCGCTGACCGCCTCCGCAAGCCCACCTCTTTTCGTAAACCCGCCGCCTCCTCGGCTGGAGCGTTTACCGAAAAAGGGTGGGTTTGTGCGTTCCTGGTGCGGCTGTGACTGATGTGGGAGGCGCTGTGAGATACTGCCTCTCGTGCTCATCTTGGCAAGCATCGTCTTCGGAATGGTCATCGGTGCTCTGGCTCAGCTCATCATCGGTGGCAAGAACATGTGGAGTATCGACTGGGGTCTGGCGCTCGTCGCCGGCGTCGTCGGCTCCTTCATCGGCGGGTTGCTGATCAGCCTGATCACCGGTCACGGCATCGAACTCCACGCCAGCGGCATCATCGGTTCGCTCGTCGGCGCGCTCATCGTCACCGGCGGCTGGATCTGGTTCAAGAAGCGCTCCTCGACCAACTGACCGGCGGAGGCCGACGAGTCGGGGAACACCCCTTCTGACCAGGCGATTGGTACAGAACAGCACTCGTCGGCTAGTCTTTAATCCGCCCGCTCCGGTGGGCAGTCGAAAGACCGAGAGGTCCGAAGACAACGGGCTGTGGCGCAGTTTGGTAGCGCACTTGACTGGGGGTCAAGTGGTCGCAGGTTCAAATCCTGTCAGCCCGACAATATGGCCAGCACCGACGGTGCTGGCCATTGTCGTTTGTGCCTCCGGCCTCAGCGATGCTCGAGCTCACCGAACCGGGCGAGCAACCGGTTGATCGCGCTGCAGTCCTGGAGGAAGTGCCGGCGGTCGGGGTCCTCGGCGACGTCACGCAGCATCTGATCTGCATCCGGGACCTGCTCCGCGGCCAGAATCGCCGACCACACAGCCCCATCGGTGGCGGTGAACGCGTCGACGCCGTCCCGCAGCGCGCGCGCCAGGAAGCTCCGGTCGTCCGAATCCAGCTTGTCGTGCACCATCGCGATCATCTCGGTCGCAACCGAGGCGTGAGCGCGTTCGTCGCGGCGGTGTAGCGCGATGGTGGCCTGGTGCACGGGCTGGATCGTCCGGTCACCGGCGATCAGGCTCAGGTAGTCGGCGATGGAGGTCTCGGCGACCGTTGCGTATGCCAGAGTCGTCAGCGCCGCTGCTCGCGGGGACTCTGCCTGCGCGAACGACTCTCGGTGCCCGCGTGCGGTCGACGACTCCGGCAACGTCGAGTCCGGTAGTGCCCAGCCGCGACGACGACGAGTCAGCGCGGACGCGTTCAGGTGCATCAGGGTGTGGTACTCCTCGTCGACCATCGACTGCACCACCGCCGCCCGGTCCGCATCAGAGAAGCCGGTGCCGAACACGTCCCGGAACAGCAACCCGAAACCGGGTGTCACGACGTCCTGTTCGATGTCGACGACGTTCTTGTTGTAGGCGATCCACGCCCAGGCCCGGACCCGGGTCCGGACGTCCTCGTCGAGCCGCTCCCAGCTCGGATGCCCGGCGAACGGGAGCAGCACCTCGGGATAGTCCTCGCGGGTGTCGTCGTAGAGGTCGTCCATCGTCGGTATGTCGAGCTCGGGTTCGGTGCGCCGCACCGTCGCCCGCCGTGGCCAGCTCCGCACGAGGCCGTCGATGACCGCCGACTCCACCGGGTCGGACGCGTCGTGCTCGGGCAGGTGGCCGGTCACGTGGACAGCCTCTCGAACATCCGCGCACACAGTCGCGCGTAGTCGTCCGCGTGGCCGCCCAACGGACCACCGGCCTCGGTGAGCAGTGCCGTGAAGTCGTCGGTGTCGCCCGCGGACGCAGCGGACACCCGGCACACGGCCCGCGCCAACGCCTCTCGTGCGGCGGGTGCACACGGGTTTGACGCCTGCACGTCCCGATACACCTCTGGTGTCCCGCCGGTGATCCGTGCCTGTAGTGCCGACATCGTCGTGAACGGCGGAGTGGCCAGGGCGGCTGCCTCGTCGGCATCGATTCCCAGGTCGGCGAGCGCGCACCCGAACGCCAGGATCGTCGCGTGGGTGAGGGCCTGCACCGCCGCGCACACCCGGTCGTGCCGATCGGCGGTCGTGATCTCGACCCGCGCGCCCCACCGAGACAGGTCGTCGCGCAAGCGATCCGCACCCGGACCGTCACGATGGACGACGACCGCGACCGCCCGGCCCGAAAGACCGAGGGACGGAGCGAACATCGGGTTGATCCCGACGATCGGACCGCCCCTGTCGACGTCGTCCCCGTCGAGTTCGGCGACGGCCGAGGAGAACCGCGTCTTCACCGACAACGTCTCCACCAGCAGCGCCGCCGCGTTCAGCAGAGGGATCACCGACTTCACGGCCTCCAACGCCACACCCTCCGGGACCGCAAGCACCACGACATCGGCCTCCCGCAGTCGTGACTCCGCCCCCCGGTCGGGGTATCGGATGTCGTCACCGTGGCGGGCGTCGAGCACGTGCACGGTGTTCCCGTCACCGCGCCACCGATCGGCGAGCATCGTCCCGACGGCTCCGGCACCGCCGGCGACGACGATCGACCGGGCTTCGGGCGCGGGCGATCCGGTCACGGTCCACTCTCGTCGGCGACGGACAGACAGCGTCGCATCGACAGCGCCTTCACCATCGTCTCCTCGAACTCGTCCTCCGGATCCGACAGCGCGACGATCGCACCACCGACCCCGAACGTCACCTCGGACTCGGTGGCCACCATCGTGCGGATCACGATCGACAGGTCGGCGGTTCCGGTCAGTGAGAAGTAGCCGATCGCCCCCGAGTACACCCCCCGCGGACCGGCCTCGAGTTTGTCGATGATCTCCATCGTGCGGATCTTCGGCGCCCCGGTCATCGACCCGCCCGGGAACGCCGCCCGCACACAGTCCACCGCGGACACACCCGCGCGCAACGTTCCGCGCACCGTCGACACCAATTGGTGTACCGGCGAATAGGTTTCGACGGCGAACAACGACGGCACGTGCACCGAGCCGGGCTCGCAGACCCGCGACAGGTCGTTGCGGACCAGGTCGACGATCATCAGGTTCTCCGCCCGGTCCTTCTCGCTGTGTCGCAGGTCGTACTGAAACCCCTCGTCCTGCACGGGATCCGCGGACCGTGGCCGAGTGCCCTTGATCGGTTTCGACTCCACCGTGCGATCTGCCCCCACCTTCAGGAACCGTTCCGGGGATGCGCTGAGCACCGACAACCCCGAGAACTGGAGCAGCGCGCTGTAGGGCATCGGGCTGATCTCGCGGAGGCAGGAGTACCCGGACACCGGGTCGAGGCCGCGGTGCACGGTTGCCGAGTTCGTCAGGCACACCTCGTACGACTCCCCGGACCGGATCTCCGCCAAGCACTGCTCGATGAGCCTCAGGTAGGTCGGGTGGTCGTGCCGGAACACGATCGGCACCTCGTGCGACTCCTGGACCAGCGGGGGAGCGGCGACCATCGGTTCGGAGGCATGATCCTGCAGCTCCCGGATGGCCGACGCCGTGTCGCGCAACCACCGCGCGGTCGCAGGGTCCACGGTGCCGGGCTCCGCGTCATCGACCGGTTCGAGTGCGAGCAGGTATGCGCACCCGCGTTCGTGATCGATCACGACGGCCCGGTCCGCGAACACCAGTGCCGCATCGGCCTGTTCAGATGCGTGGGCCAACTGGCCGCCGGTGTCCGCTTTGAGTTCGTAGCCGAGATAACCGACGTAGCCGAGACAGAACCCGAACGGCAGATCCGGCCGGGGCGCGACCGACCGCTCCCGTAGCCGGGCGTCGAGATAGTCGAAGAAGGTGCTGCGGATCTCCTCCTCGCCGCCGTCCGAATGTTCCACTCGCACGGTCATTTCCGGAACCCGGTAGGTCACGTACTCGGCGCGTGGGCCCGAGCAGTCACCCATCACGGAAAACCGGCTCCCCGTTTCGTTGGCCGCCGACCCGTCGAGCCAAAAGCTGTTCGGTCCATCAGCGAACAGTCGCTCGTACACCGCAGCCGGGTCGACGACCCGGTCCACCCGCTCCGACCGCACCCGGTAGTCGTGTTCCGGCCTCATCGGTGCCGCCTCGGCCGGCCGCTCCGTGGAGGTGTTCCTCGGCGCCGCCGGTATCGGTCGCCGCATCCGCACCGGGGTGGCCGCGGCGAAGTTCGAGAGCAGCTCCCGCCCGTACTCGGTGCAGATCGACTCCGGATGGAACTGCACCCCCCACAGCGGGAGTTTCCGATGACGCACCGCCATCAGGACGCCGTCGTCCGACCACGCCTGGGCCTCCAACCCGTCCGGGACCTCCAGGACCGCCAGCGAGTGGTACCTGACTGCCCGGAACGGGGACGGAAGACCATCGAACAGGCCCTGCCCGTCGTGGTGCACCGCGCTGATCCGTCCGTGCCGAGGCTCCGGGGCCGAGACAACCGGACTGCCGAACAGGTGACACAGTCCCTGGTGGCCCAGGCAGACTCCGAGGACGGGAAGTCCGCTGTCGGTCAGGGCCCGCCCGCTGATCCCGAAGTCGCGGGCGCAGTCCGGACGCCCCGGGCCGGGGGAGACCACCACGTTGTCGAATGCCGTCAGGTTCACCGACGACCACGGCGCATCGTTGGCGACGACCACCGGCTCCGAGCCGTTCACCTCCGTCAACAGGGCATGGAGGTTGTAGGTGAACGAGTCGTAGTTGTCGATCAGAAGTGTCCGCACCGCGTCCGCCTCAGTCCACGCTGGCGTCGGCGGCGCCGTCCACGGCTGTCCGCTGGACGAGGACGCGATCAGGGCCCGCATGCGCGACCGGAGCCCCGTTCGTCCGCAGTTCATCGGTCGCCACGATGAGGTCCTCCACCCGGCAGGTCTCCGAGATGAGCAGGTCGTAGAGGTCGTGCAGGAACTGTGGGGAGAGTCCGTGGTCGAGGGCGTAACGGTGGGCGTGATCGTGCACCGCTCCGACGCGGCGCGGCTGCATCACGGGAATGGCGTGGCGCTCCTTGAGGTACGCGATGCGAGTGCAGACCTCCAGCCGGGCGCGGACATCGTCGAGCAGCCGGTTGTCGATTGTGTCCAGTTCCGCTCGGAGGTCGGCGAGCTCGCGCTCGCCGAGGTCGCCCTCGGTCACCGTCTGTCCGTTGTTGCCCGTCGATTCGCTCACCGCTCGACCACCTTGCACTGTCCGAAGGGAAGTGCGGCCCGCCGACTTGAACCGCTGAAACGCGACGCGGGCCCGAACTGACACTGCGCCCGGTCCGCGCTCGCGAACCGCAACCCCGACTCGGTCCATGGTCGCACCGACCATGCGCACCACGAGGGCGTAAGCGTCACCAGGAGATCACGATTCACCAACGACACTGCCGTCACCGTCATCCGTTCGGATGGTTGGATGTCCGTTATTTCGCACTCGGTCCTCGACGATCCCGTCCACCCTCCACCGACGGCAACGTTGTGTCACGGCCCGGGATCCGGCTCCGATCGCGCGCCGCTCGCGGTGTGACAGAGGGAGAAGACGCTCAGGCGAGCAGCGGCACCACGACGTCGGCTCCGCCCTCTTCGGTGATCCGGCCTCCCATCCGGGTGAAGGTGGGCGTGGTGATGAACCCGCCCGCGAAGAGCGCTTCGCCCTGACGGAACTCGGGCGACTCCGCCAGCATGTGTTCACCGACGAACCCGAAGGTGTCGGCAAGTTCGGCCAGATCGCGCGGCGCGTTCATCCGCATCAGGCACAGGTTGTCGCACTGGGACAGCACGTTGGGGTGAATCTTCGTCGGCCGTTGCGTCGACAGGAGGAGCCAGAGTCCGAACTTGCGTCCCTCGGCGGCGATCTGCACGACGCGGTCGATGAGGGCCTGCTCGACCGCGCTGGTGGCGACGGGAGGACAGATGTTGTGGGCCTCGTCGATCACGATGAGCACGGGTCGCCGCTCTTCGCGACGCGCCCACAGGTGTTCGAGCGCGGAGAGGGCGGCCACCTTGGGTTCTGCCGGGTGGGCGAAACCGCCCAGGTCGAGCACGGTCGCCTGGGGGCGTTCGTCGATGATGTCGGTGGCCGCGACCTCGCCTCGAGCCCACAGGTCCCAGTCGAGGACCTGGAGATTCTCGATCCGCTTGGCCAGTCGCTGGTGACCGGGATCGTCGGACGCCCGCAGCGCCGAGATGTAGGTGCTCTGGTCGGGTGTGTCGCCGGCGCCGCCGCTGAGGGTGGCGTCGGCGTGCAGCAGGACGTTGTACTCGTCGGCATCGGCGATCGGATCCAGCTGCAGGACGGCGGCCTTCGCGGTCAACGGCAGATCGGTGAACCGCGCCCGCAACTGCGGGAGATCGCGTCGTGTCGAATGCAGCACCTGGATGTCCGATGCGGCGATGGCCGCGGCGAGTTCGGCATCGGTGGTGTCACGCGTCTCCGGAAGCCGGGTGAAGTCGGCGTTCGGATCGAGGATGAGCAGTGGCAGGCGCGTGTTCAGCAGCAACTGCTCCAGCACCACCCCGAGTGCGTAGGTCTTTCCCGAACCGCTCTGGCCGCACCAGAAGGTGTGCCGGTTGAACTTGTGTGCGGAGAGGACGACGTCGGACGTCGCGTCGTCGCGATGGCTTCCCACTGTCAGCTGAACCACGCCTGAAGAATACGGCGTCGAGGGACACGGCACCGACTCGCAGCGCCGCGCGATGTGTGCCGGACCTTCGCCGGGAGATCGTCAGAGCCGCTCGACCTCGACGAAGACAATCGTGTTCGTCGAACCCCGGTTCTCCACGCGGTGTTCGACACCGGCGATCCGGGTGTAGCTCTCGCCGATCCGGAGTTCTGCGGCGATCTCCGAACCGTCCGGTGCGACGGCATACATCGTGTCGTCGACGAGCGGTACGACGACGTAGTCGTGCTCATGCCGGTGCATGGGGATGGCTCCACCCGGCTCGATGGTCCACCGGGTGACTCGGAACCGTCCGTCGTCCTGCTGCACCTCGGCGTGTGAACCCGTGCCCATTGCGTCCTCCGTGTCGTCGATGCTCACCTGCCGGCGTGCCGCAGGTGCCCGTACAGGGCCGCGCGGTAGCCGCGGGTGTAGCTGGGTTCCTCGTCGTCCGGGTCGGGCGGGCAGTCGAGGGTCGACGACGCGAGCTGACGTGCCCACGGTGCCGGGAGAGCGCACAGCGCGGCCTCCGCATCCTCGAATCCTTTCTGGAACAGATCGGGATCGAGGTGCTCGTCGAGGTCGGCATCGTAGATCGGGAAGGAGGTGGGTAGCCGGGTGACGACTCCGTATTCGGTGACGATGTCGAGTTCGGGAAATTCGTTTTCGTGGTTCGTCAACGGACCGTGCGCCTTTCGGCGAGCGTGCGGTAGAGCGTCGCACGGCTGACCCCCAGTGCCTGGGCGATCCGCGGCACGGATTCGCCTGCGGCACGCATCTGTTCGGCGCGGAGCACCTGCTCGTCGTCGAGGACGCGGGGCCGTCCGACCGTCGACTCCGACCGCCGGCGCGTCGTCAGTGGTCGCGCCGAGGTGAGCGCGGGGGAGGGGTCGTCGAGTTCGGCCAGTGAAGCCAGGACGCCGACGACCATCGCGCCGGTCGGATCGTCGGTGTCGATGCCCTCGCGCAACGAGCGGAGACCGATGCGTCGTTTCGCGAGTTCACGTGTGATGGCCATGACCTCGCGGATGTTACGGCCCAGTCGGTCGATGCCCACGACCACCGTCGTGTCACCGGCTCTCGCATAGTCGAGTAAGGCGTTCATCCCCGCCCGACGGTCCGCGGGCTGCGCCCGATCGGCGGCGTCGGTGTAGATCCGACCCGGATCCACCCCCGCCTCGGTCAGTGCATCGATCTGTGGTCCGAGAGCGTGCGCTCCCGGGGTCTCGCGCGCGTATCCGAGGGACATCCCCGGTGCGCCACCTCTCGCTTGGTCCGTCACAAGAGGGACTCTATCTCAAAAGTCTCGATACTGATTCTGAGACGCGCCGGGAATTCGAGACGTCGGTTGCAAAAGTCTCGCGATGGGAGCCATTTCGAGATCGTCTGTCGCAAAATAGGGGTCTCATAAGTTTCGAGACGTGACCTTGGGGGCTGGACTGCATCCGGTCGCCGACGCGGATCCGGCTGAGCGTCATCGGCCGAAGTCGTCGAACCCTGATCGACATCGCGCGCGACCTCATCTCGGCATGACAGCACGAAGGGCCTGGTGACGGAATGTCACCAGGCCCTTCGAGGTTCGTCGCTATGGCTCCTCACACCTCAGGGAGCGAGGGGGGCGTCGCTATGGCTCCTCACACCTCAGGGAGCGAGGGATTGTTGCTGCCGTTCCCTCTCTTGCAGGCAAGATGTCAGAAGTACCCGTTCGCCGGGAGGGGAGTGCCGTTGACCAGCAGGTCACCGAGCGCGATCGCCTTGTATGACGTCGGGTTGTGCAGCGTGACCGTGCGGATGTTGCGCCAGTGCCGATCCAGGTTCTTGGCCCGGCTGGCCGACGACGCGCCGCCGACGTCGAACAGATCGGCGGCAGCACGCAACCCGACGCGGTCGACGTGGACCTTCACTCGCGCGGCCGCCGTGGATGCCCGGACGAACAGGTCCGGCTCGATCACGCCGCTGCGTGCCGGCGCGAACGCCTCCTCGATCGTCCGTGCGGCATCGAGGACCGCGGCCCGCGCGACGTGGGCGGCCGCGTCGATCTCACCGACGGTGCCGAGCAGCACGGGGTCGTGGCGCGGCGACTCGGCGGGCGCATGGTCGAAGGTCCGCGTCCGTGACCGCAGGAGCGCGGTCGCATCGTCGCTGACCGACAACAGGATTCCGGTGATCAGCGCCTGTAGGTAAAGCTGCAGGAACGGTCCGTCGTTGGCGATCGCGGCGGTCGACGCCGGGTCGGTGAAGGCCAGGATGTCGTCGGCGGTCACCCGGACGCTGTCCAAGGTGGTGGTGCCGGTACCGGTACGGTTCTGTCCGATCCCGTCCCAGTCGTCGACGATGGTGACGCCGTCGCGGTCGACGGGCAGGACGATCCGAGCGACCTGACCGTCGAACTCGCCGCCGCGAACCGTCGCGGTGACCGACACGTAGTCCGAGAATGCGGTGCCGGTGCTGTAGAACTTGGCCCCGGTCAGCAACCACCCGCCGTCGACGGCACGCAGTTCGGTCTGGAACGAGAGCGAACCCGCGCTGCCGGTGCGTTCACTGGTCGCGTTGCCGAACACCCTGCCCGCCGCGATCTCTGCGACCCAGCGGTCGCGGACGGGGCCGTCGGGGAACCGGCGGATCTGCTCGACGAACCAGAAGTGCGCCCGCAGGATGTGGGCGACGATCGGATCGGCACGGGCGAGATCGATGAGGAAATCGAACAGCTCGGGGGCGCCGGCACCGGGGCCTGACGACTCGTCGAGAGTCACAGCGGTCAAACCGGATTCACTCAGCAATCGCACCTGGGCGTGCGGGTCGATGCCGGTCAGTTCGCGCACGGCGGCATCGGCTGCGATCTCGGACAGGATCGTCGAACGATCGGAGACGACGCGGGTCAGGACACTCATGCCGGCACCTCGACCTTCTCGGCGAACGCGCCGCGGTACGCCGCGGCGGGATGCGTGTCCGGAAGGGTGTCCCGGCCGGTCAGCTTGCGCCGGCTCGTGCCCGGCGCGTATTCGTGCTGGGCAAGTCCGCGCTCTCGCAGCACCGGCAGGACATGCTCGGCGAACTCGATGTAGCTGTTCGGGATCGTCGCGTTGATGACGTTGATGCCCCCGACGCCGGCGTCGCGCCATTCCGCCAGTCGATCGGCGATCTGCTCCGGCGTGCCGACGACGCGTCCGCTGCGGCTACGCAGTTCGGCCAGGTCGCGGACGGTCGGCTCACGATCGGGTACGGCCTCGCGCAGCCACAGCAGGGTGCTCTGCGTGCCCTCGGTCTTGATCTCGCCGATCGGGGTGTCGAGGTCGTAGAACCCGAGATCGAACCCGAGACCACCCGCCGAGTGGGCGATGATCGTGCTCGGGTCGATGTACTCGTCGAGCTCGGCCGCCTTTCGCCGTGCCTCCTCCTCGGTGCTCCCGATGACGAACGAAAGACCCTGGAAGAACTGGATGTCCTGAGGATCGCGGCCGGCTCTGGCGGCCAGACGACGGGTGTCGTCGACGAGTCCCTTGGCTGCTTGCGGTGTGGGCGACACGATGAACTGCGCCTCGGCATTTCGTGCGGCGAACCGACGGCCCGTGGGTGACGAGCCGGCCTGGAACAGCACCGGTGTGCGCTGCGGCGACGGGGCGACCAGGTGCGGTCCCTCGACGCGGTAGCGGTCGCCGACGTGGTGGATCTTGTGGACCTTGTCGAAGTCGGCGTGGATGCCGCGGATCCTGTCCTGGACCAGGGCGCCGTCATCCCAGCTGCCCTCCCAGAGCTTGTAGGCGACGTCGACGTACTCCTCGGCCCACGCATACCGGTCGTCGTGCGCGGTGATGCCGTCGTATCCGAAGTTGCGCCAGGCATTCTGGGACAGGCTGGTCACGATGTTCCACGCGATACGTCCGTTGGAGGCGTGATCGAGCGTGGAGATCTTGCGGGCGAAGTCGAAGGGATGTTCCTGCAGGATCGAACTGGTGATGGCGATGCCCAGGTTCTCGGTGTGCGACGCGAGCGCAGAGGCGAGAACCAGTGGATCGTTGCTCGGGATCTGCAGTCCGGTGTCGACGAACTTCTTCCAGTCGCCCTGGTAGTCGTCGTAGAGTCCGACGACGTCGGCGAAGAAGATGAAGTCGAATCTGGCTTCCTCCAACGTCTTTGCGAGGTCGATCCAGTGCTGGAGGGAGTTGAAGTCCGTTTGTCGCGCATCGGGAGCACGCCACGCCCCGTGCAGGATGTGGGACGTCGTGTTCATCACAAATGCGGCGAAACGCAAGGGTTTTGGCTCTGACACCCGGATGACGGTACTCACGCCCCCCGCTTCGTGCGTCCTTGTGCTCAGGGTGAATCCAAAGCCTGACGTCGACGTCGCCGATCACTACCGTACGAGCTGACCGCGGGTCGCCTCTGCAGCTTCTACGTGCCGCGACACCGGCGCCGACCCGCCGGCCCCCGTGGTCCGAACTTGTTCTTCTGTTTTCCATCACTGTCGAAATCACGACTCTCGATCTCGAGGAGTACCTGGCGTGTTCAGATCTGTCCGTTCCAGACGGACTCGAACCCTACTGGCAGTCGGCCTGTCGGCCGCTGCGCTGCTGTCGGCGTGCGGCGAACGCCCGGCCACCGGAGACGGTACGTCGACGGGCGTGCCCGCAGCGGCCGGTGAATACCTCGACGGCGGCGTCATCGAGTACGGACACGAACAGGAACCGCCGTGCATCCACGGCGGCTGGGTCCAGAACGCCTACCTCGCAAGGCAATACCTCGACAACCTCGTCTCACTCGACGACAACGGGTCACCGGTGCCGTGGCTGGCGACGAGCTGGGAGATCTCGCCCGACCGCAAGACCTACACGTTCCGCCTCAAGCCCGACGTGAGGTTCAGCGACGGGACCGATCTCGACGCGGCCGCGGTGAAGACCAATTTCGACAAGTACCTCGATCCGGACGCTCCCAACGGAACGGTGATGGCCTATATTGGCCAGTACTACGCCGGTGGCGAGGTTCGCGATCGCAACACCTACGTACTGCACCTCAAGCAGCCGTACAGTCCGCTCCTCACGGTCCTGACCCAGGGCTACTTCGGGATTCAGTCGCCGACCGCGCTCGCGCGCGGGAAGAAGGAGAACTGCTCGAAGCCCGTCGGGTCCGGGCCGTTCATCATCGAACGCTGGGATCGCAACCGCAGCATCACCTTCGTGCGGAACGCGAACTACAACTCGGCGCCGGCCAACGCGAAACACCAGGGACCGGCCTATGTCGACAAGGTGATCTGGAAGTTCCTCAAGGACCCGGTGTTACGGTACGGCTCGCTGACCAGCGGATCATCCGACGTCATCTACAACGTCCCGGCCATCAACTGGGCCGACGCGACAACTCGGTTCCAGACCAGGCAGTACGTGACACCGGGACGCCCCAACGCGATCACGCTCAACGTCGATCACGCACCGTTCGACGACGTCCGGGTGCGTCAGGCGTTCGCCTACTCTGCCGACCGCGAGAAGGCAGTGGAGACAGCATTTCTCGGCGTCGTCCCGTTCAACTCGAACGGAGCGCTGAGTCAGAGCACCCCCGACTACGACCCGTCCGCCGGCGCCTACGTCCGTGATCCGGAGAAGGCGAATGCACTGCTCGACCAGGCAGGTTGGACCGCGCGCGACTCCGACGGCATCCGAACCAAGGACGGCCGCCGTCTGACCGCACGCGTGGTGTACGCGGCCGACGCCATCGTCGGACCCGAGGGCGCGGCGATCCTGCAGAACATCGCCCACCAGGCGCGCGACGTCGGCTTCGACATCGAACTCGTCCCGGCGACGCAGAGCGAATACTTCGGCGGCAACTACGCCAAGGCGCCCACCTACGACGCCTACGTCGGCTACTGGACGAGTCCGACCCCGGGGCTGCTCTACATCAACTGGCGCCAGCGACTCGAGGATTCACCGAATCCCCACAACACGGCCTACTACAACGATCCGACCCTGCAGGGCTTCATCGAGAAGGCCAACAGTGCGGCAGACCCGGCCGAGCAGCGCGAGTTCTACCGCAGGGCCCAGAAGCTGATCGGCGACGAGGCACTGTCCATCGGCCTGTACACACAGACGACCTCGATCGCGGTCAACCCGAAACTGCACGACGTGTGGGTCGAGAAATCCCAAGGTGAACCGGTGTTCGCGGATGCGAGGTTTGTGCGATGACCATACAGGTCGACAAGACGACGATCATCGACCCGGAGTCGGCCGGCGAGCCGACCCGACGTCGACGCCGCGGGGGTTCTGCGGTGTGGCTGCGGTGGTTCGGCAAACTCGGCTCGGCCGTGTTCGTGCTGTGGGCGGCTGCGACGATCACGTTCCTCCTCCAGGTGCTCGCGCCCGGTGACCGCGCCACGCTGCTGCTGAACCTGTCGTCGGGGGAGAGCCGCGAACGCACCCCCGACGAACTGGGCCCGGTCAACGACCAGTTCGGGTTCACCGACTCGATCTGGCAGCAGTACCTGCACTACCTACAGGGTCTGCTGCGCGGCGACCTCGGGACGTCGTACCAGCTGAGTGAACCCGTCACCGAGGTGATCGCCGCCCAGCTCGGTCCCACGCTGGTGCTGACCATCAGTGCGCTGATCGTGGCCTGGCTGCTTGTCCTGGTGACCACGACGCTGACCGCCGGCCGCCGCGGTCCGGGCGGAGCGCTCGGCGCCCTGCTCGAGACCGTGAGCGCCGGGCTCCCGCAATACTGGCTGGGTTCGATCCTGCTGGTGGTCTTCGCGATCAACCTCGCCTGGTTCCCGGTCGAGAGCGGTGACTCGTTGCGCGGTCTGGTCCTCCCGGTTCTCACGCTGGCGATACCGCTGGCCGGATTCCTCGGCAGCATCGCCCGCGACGAGTTCGCCCGGGCGCTCGACCAGCCCTTCGTTCTCACCGCTCGGAGCCGTGGTCTCGGCGATCTGTCGGTTCGCGCCCGACATGTGCTGCGCCACTCGGTGATTCCCGCCGTCACGGTCTCCGGTTGGGCCATGGGGGCGCTGCTCTCGGGTGCGGTCATCGCCGAGACCGTGTTCGCGCGGGCCGGCATCGGGCAGACCCTTGTCGCGGCGGCCGGCTCGCGTGACGTCCCACTGGTCAGCGGCATTGTCGTGCTCGTCGCCGCGATCTACACCGTCGCCAATCTGCTGGTCGACTTCCTCTACACCGTCATCGACCCCCGGATCGAGGTCCCGTGACCATCCAGAAACCGTCCACCGGGACGGCACCCGACACGACGTCACCGGACACGACGTCATCGATCAAGACCTCCCGCAGCACGGTCACCGCGCTGCCGGAGAGCTCGCGCCGACCGTGGGCGCTGCCACCCACCCTCATCGCCGCGCTCGGAGTCCTCGTCCTGCTCGTCTTGGCAGCCGTCGTGCCGGGGCTGATCGCGCCGTACGACCCGCTCGCCATCGACCTCGACGCGACGCTGTCGCCGCCGACGTGGGCGCATCCGTTCGGCACCGACCTGTCGGGCCGAGATCTTCTGAGCCGGATCATCTTCGGCACCAAGCAGTCCCTCGCGATCGGCCTCGGCGCGGTGGCGGTGGCACTCGTCCTCGCCGTGGTGCTGGGAATCACCGCCGGTCTGTCTGGACGGATCGCGCAGGCCCTCGCCAATCGGTGGATCGATGTGCTGTTCGCCTTCCCGACGATCCTGCTCGGACTCCTGCTGACCTCGGTGTTCGGCCCAGGGCCGTACACGCTGATCTTCGCGATCGGGATCGGCATCGCCCCGGGATATGCGCGGATCATCCGCGGCCAGGTCCTGACGGTCCGCAATGCCGCCTACATCGAGGCGGCGACGGCGCTCGGGCACTCGCGGACGCGAATCCTCCTGCAGCACATCGCTCCCAACGCGCTGCGGCCGATGATCGTCACCGCGACACTGGGTATCGGTCAGGCGATCATCTGGGCGTCGGGGCTGGCCTACCTCGGTCTCGGCGTTGCGCCCCCGTCGCCCGAGTGGGGCGCCCTGCTCGACGCCGGACGCACCTACATCACCGTGGCCTGGTGGCTCGAGATCTTCCCCGGTCTCGTCATCGTGATCACCGCCCTGGCATTCACCACCGTGGGACGCCACCTCGGCGCCCGTCTGGAAGGAACCACCCGATGACCGTAGTCGCGACTCCCCTCGAGGACCGGACCGACGACGTCGCCGACCCCACCGGCACCGACGACTCGACGGCCCCACTCGCCGAGATCCGGGACCTGCACGTGTCCTTCGGCGGCCGCGAGGTGGTCAGGGGCGTCTCGTTCTCGGTGAGCGCCGGCGAATGCCTTGCGGTCGTCGGAGAATCCGGGTCGGGCAAGTCGGTCACCGCACGCACGCTCATCGGGCTCACCGGTGAGGGCGCCCGGATCAGCGCCGAGACAATCGCTTTCGACGGTCGGTCGCTGCTCGGGTACAAGGACCGGGACTGGCGCCGTCTGCGCGGCCGGGACATCGGATTCGTCCTCCAGGACGCCCTGGTGTCGCTGGATCAGCTGCGCACCGTCGGCAGCGAGATCGGGGAGGCCCTGACCGCCCATTCAGACTCCCGTGGCGGCGGTCTCTTCCGGAATCGATCACCGCGCCGACGCGCCGAACGCGACGAGAAGATCGAAGAACTGTTGACCCTGGTCGGGGTTCCCGAGCCCGGAGTCCGTGCAGCGCAGCGCCCGCACGAGCTCTCCGGTGGTCTCCGTCAGCGCGCGCTGATCGCGTCGGCTCTCGCGCAGGACCCGAAGCTGCTCATCGCGGACGAACCGACCACCGCCCTCGACGCCACCGTCCAGGCCCAGATCCTCGACGTCCTCGGCGAGGCCAAGGATCGTGGCAACGGCGTCATCCTCATCTCCCACGACCTCGCGGTCGTCGCACGTCTCGCCGACCGCGTCGCGGTGATGCGGCACGGTGAGATCGTCGAGTACGGCTCCACCGACGACGTGCTGCGCAATCCCACCCACGACTACACGAAGAGCTTGCTCGCGTCGGTGCCGTCGCGCACCTCCAAGGGCACGCTCCTTACGAGCGGTGAGACGCTCCCGGAGACCCTCGTGCCATCGCATACCGAGGCGCCGCCCGCGCTGCGTGTCCGGGATCTCCGAAAGTCGTTCGACAGCAAGGACAAGACGGCACGACCGGCGGTGCGCGACGTGAGTTTCGACGTCCTGCCCGGTAAGACACTGGGCATCGTCGGCGAATCCGGATCGGGCAAGACGACCACCGCCCGCATGGTCCTCGGGCTCACGACCCCGGACACCGGGACCGTCGAGCTGAACGGGCGACCGTGGAGCGCATTGTCCGATGTCCGACGACGCGCGAACCGTCACCAGATTTCCGTCATCTACCAGGACCCGCTCAGCTCGTTCGATCCCCGCTGGAACGTCGAACGCATCCTGCGCGACAGCCTGCGTTCGCGGATTCTGCGCGGCACAGCACTCGACGACCGCATCTCCGAGTTGCTCGACAGCGTCGGACTGTCGGACGCGTTTCGCCGGCGTCACCCGCTGCACCTGTCCGGCGGGCAGCGACAACGAGTCGCCATCGCCCGTGCGCTGGCTCCGGAACCGTCGGTGATCGTGTGCGACGAACCGGTGTCGGCTCTCGACGTCTCGATCCAGGCCCGCATCCTCGACCTGCTCGCGATGTTGCAGGTGGAAACCGGCGTCTCGCTGGTCTTCATCTCGCACGACCTCGGGGTCATCCACCACGTCGCCGACGACATCCTGGTGATGCGCGGGGGAGAGGTCGTCGAATACGGCGAGGCCGATCGCGTCTTCGGCAGCCCGGAGCATCCCTACACGCGGGAACTGCTCGCCGCGGTTCCGACGATCGGTGACGGGGAGCCCATCGCGTGAGACCACGCCCCGCTCAGAACAGCGTCGGCGGGAGCGCACCTTCGAATTCGAGGAGCCACCGTTTGGTCGCCGGACCTTCCCCGGTGAGGCCGCCGGAGAAACCGCCCAGGCCGTCGCCCGCGACGACGCGGTGGCACGGGATCAGCAGGGGGACCGGGTTGACGCCCATGATCGAGCCGACGCTACGCGCCGGGATGCCGGCGCCACTCATTGTCGCGAGCTCCCCGTAGGTGACGGTCGCGCCATACGGGACGTCACGGTGGAGGGCGTTCAGGACCGCACAGGCCGCTCCGGACACCCCGGAGAGATCGATCGGGAGATCGAACGTGGTCAACGAGCCGTCGAAGTAGGCGTGGAGCTGACCGACCGCCTCGACGAGGAGTGGTTCCGTCGGTGCCCCATCTCCTGGCTCGGGTGTCTCCCGCCAGGCGACCCGAACGATTGCCCGTCCGTTTCCGGTGATCGTGATCGGGCCGACCGGAGTCGAGACGGTGGCCGTCGACGTGGGGTCGCGGTCTACCCGAGGTGAGGTCATGGGTCTGCCCTTCGCGAGCGTGCGAACCCACGGTAACCGGCCTCCCCGACAATCATGGCGGTGTCCGGAGCCGTGCTCGCGGGAATAAGCGCGGACTCTGCAGCGTTCCCGAGCCCATGAGTGCCAACGCTGAATTGAGTCCTGAAGGCTGGGTCCGCGAGCAGACCGAGAAGATCCTGGAGCAGGGCACCACCGACGGGGTCCAGGTCATGGACCGCCCGATCGTCCTGTTCACCACCACCGGTGCGAAGTCCGGCAAGAAGCGGTACGTCCCGTTGATGCGGGTGGAGGAGAACGGCAAGTACGCGATGGTCGCCTCCAAGGGCGGCGCCCCCGAGCATCCCGCCTGGTACTTCAACGTCAAGGCCAACCCGCACGTCACCGTGCAGGACGGCACCGAGATCAAGGAACTCACCGCGCGCGAGATCAGTGGCGACGAGCGCGCTCACTGGTGGGAGCTCGCGGTGGCGGCGTTCCCTCCCTACGCCGAGTACCAGACCAAGACCGACCGAGAGATCCCGGTCTTCATCCTGGAGTGATCCTTCTGCAGCCCGCGGGCACCAGAGCCCCCGACGACGTCGGGGGCTCTGGTGTTGTGGCCACCGAGTGTGCGTCAGCGAAGCGGGAGTGGGCATGAGACACGTCGTCGATTTCACGAACGTCTCCACGCAGGGCGACATGATGATCGCCTCACGTCCGCTCGAGGTCAGCGACTTCGAGGTCGACGGCCTCCACGTGTCGTACGTGTTCTACGACTCGGGACTCGCGATCAACGTCGTGTACAGCATCGACCCGGCTATCAAAACGCGCCGTCGGCTTCACACTGTCCGACGGCATGGACGTCCCCGCGGAACTCGAATCGAAGTTCAAGTTCGCGCGCCAGAAGTCGAAACTCGCCGGCACCATCCGCGGGTCGTACTTCGTCATCAAGGGTGAGTACTGACCGCGCTCTCATGATCGTCGTGTGCGGGATAAGCATGGATCAGAGCGCCGGCGAGTTTCGGAACGGCGTGGGTCAGTTCGTGTTCGGCGTCGTGCGCGATGGAGTGCGCCTCGGTCAGCCGTAGATTCGGGTCGACGTCGAGTTCGGCGTCGACATGGAGACGGTGGCCGATCCAACGCATGCGGACGCTCCGGACGGCGAGCACTCCCGGACGTTCGGCGAGGGTTCTCTCCGCGGTCTCGACCAGGGCCGGGTCCACGCCGTCGAGGAGGCGGCGGAAGACGTCGCGCGCTGCCGTGCGGAGCACCGCGAGGATGGCGACGGTGATCAGCAGGCCGATGATCGGGTCAGCGAGTGGAATCCCGAGTGCCACGCCGGCTGCGCTGAGCAGCACCGCCAGCGACGTGAAACCGTCTGTGCGCGCATGGAGTCCGTCGGCGACGAGTGCGGCCGAGCCGATGCGTCGGCCGACCCGGATGCGGTAGAGCGCCACCCACTCGTTGCCGATGAAGCCGACGAGTCCGGCCAGTGCCACCCATCCGACGTGGTCGATGGGGCGGGGATCGACGAGTCGGCCCACGGCCTCGTATCCGGCGATCACGGCCGACAGCGCGATCATCGCGACGACGAACAGACCGGCCAGGTCCTCGACCCGTCCGAACCCGTAGGTGTAGCGACGGGTGGCCGACCGGGCGCCCATCGCGAACGCGATCCAGAGCGGTAGCGCGGTGAGCGCATCCGAGAAGTTGTGAATCGTGTCCGCGGCCAGCGCTATCGAGCCCGATGCGGCGACGATCCCGGCCTGCGCCACCGCGGTGACGCCCAGGACCACCAGGCTGATCTTCACGGCCCGGATACCCGCTCGCGACGATTCGAGCGCCGAGTCGAGGCTGTCGGCGGCGTCGTGGGAATGAGGCGCGAAGATCTCGCGTACGACTCCGGCGAGTCCGCGGCGGTGCGAGTGGCCGTGGTCGTGCGAATGGCCGTGGGCATGGTCATGCGGGTGATCGTGTGAATCCTGTTCACGGCGAAGGTGCGTCATCGCTCAGGCCTCCCGCTCGGTGTCGTGATCGACGGCGCGCAGAGCGGCGTCACCACGATGGTGCGGCGGCACACCCGGCCCGGCGTGCTCGGCGTTGAAGACCGCATCGGTGACGAGCCGTCGGACGTGCTCGTTCTCTAGGGAGTAGTGGATGGTGGTCCCGGCGCGTCGGGTCCGGACGAGCCGCGCCATCCGGAGCTTGGCGAGGTGCTGTGACACCGAAGGCCCGGGCTTGCCGACCACTTCTGCGAGTTCGCTGACCGACATCTCGGTGTCGGCCAGCGCCCATAGCAATTGGATACGGGTCGGATCGGCAAGCATCCGGAAGACCTCGACCACCAATCGCACCTGGTCCTCCGCGATGGGAGGGTGGGCGTTCGGTGAATGCTTATCTGCATTCATATGCAGATAGTAGCGGGTTCCGATGAGGGGCGGAACCGGCGTCAGGAGAAGCGGATGTTCATGGTCGCGAGGCCGAACACCTTTCGGCCGCCCGACTTCGCGACGATGATGACGACGCCGGTCCGGGTCTCCGGGTCCAGCGACTTGATGCGTCCGCTGAACTCGATCTCGCCACCGTCGACGGCCGACACGGGAACGGTCTGCGACAGGCGGACCGAGTAGCGAGTGACAGCGCCGGGGTCGCCGGACCACGACGCGACGAATGCTGCACCGAGACCCATGGTGAACATTCCGTGGGCGATGACGTCGGGCAGGCCGGCGAGCCTGGCCACGGCTTCGTCCCAGTGGATCGGGTTGGCGTCGCCGGCGACACCGCCGTAGTTGACGAGGTCGCCGCGGGAGATGCGGGCGGTGTGGATCGGCAGTTCGTCGCCGACCGACAGATCGTCGAAGGAGCGGGCGCCGGACGGGCGCGTCGCGCCGTCGGCGACGCGGATCTCGCCTTCGGGCCGGACGGTCTTCTCGTACAGGTGGTGGGTGTCCTCGTGGCTGAAGATGTTGACGTCGTGCATCATCACCTTGCGTACCGCGGCGCTGAGGCCCGGATCGACCTCTTCGGCGGTCACGCCCACGACGGTGGTGTGCATCGTGTGCACCTTCTCGCCCGCGGCGTCGGTCATGGTGTTGGTCACCGTGATCAGTTCGCGGCCCGCGACCTTGCGCACGCCCGACAGTTCGACGTCGGTGACGAGCTCGTCGCCGGCGACGATCGGCCGGTGCTGTTCGAAGGCCTGCTCGGTCTGCACGTAGGTGTCGTAGCCGACGATCACGGACTCGAACAGCTCGCGGTTCGCCGCCATCGCCGGGATGGAGGTGAACGTCAGCGGCGCGACGAGTCCCGAATACCCGAGTGCGGCAGCAGCTTCGGGCTCCCAGTGGGCGGGGTGGTAGTCCTGCACCGCGCGGGCGTACTCGCGGACCTTCTCGCGTCCCACCTCATAGGAGCCGTCGAGGACGTAGTAGTGGCCGACGCGCGTCTCGAGGTCTGGCGCCTCGCCGGCTGCCGTCGGTTCCGTGATCGGGGGTTGGGTCATTTTGACAACGCTAATCGCGCGGGTTCCGTCGGCAAAACCGTGGTCGGTGTCCTGTCACGTACTCGACCGTGTCGGATGGAAGGTCACCGTCGCAATCCCTTGCCGTGCGCGAACTCCGCGGGGCGTCCCGAGGACTGCCAGGCGTGCCAGTTCTCCCGGTGCCGGCACATCACCTTCTCGTGCAGCCGACGGAACGTCGGGGAGATCCGGCGCAGCGTCTCGACGAGCGTCACGGCCGGCAACCGCAGGAGGATCAGTGCGAGTCCCGGGATCGGGTTGGGCATGTCGTAGCGGAAGCGCGTCGTCGGCATCATGTAGATCGTCGAGTAGGCGGCGTACATCATGGCGTTGTACTTGCCGCGGATGCGCTCGAGGCCCGTCGCGCTCTCGTTGGCGAACGCGGCCGGGAACGATTCGATGAGTTCGGCGCCGTCGGCGCCGGCGTCGTAGCTGCGGGTGGTGTTGACGAGGGCCAGCAATCGCAGTGAGTCGGCGATGGTCTCGGGGAACCACTGGGTCCGCACGCCGAGGAGGTGCCCGAGGTAGCGCTGGTAGTGCAGCAGCACCCGGATCTCTCGGGGTGTGGTCTGGACCCCGGTCAGCCACAGCGCCGACGCCGGCACGACGCTGCCGCCGAGCAGGGTCAGCAGCTGATACGACTGGCTGATCGGCTCGCCCCACCGTTCGACGTCCCACTCGGGGTGCTTCGCGACGGTGCGTCGGACCCACACATGCATCACGCGGACCCGCATCGCCGTCGCCCGGCCGGCTGATCCCGGGGTGAGCAGCGCGCCGGGCTGGGACACGTCGATCCAGAAACGGGAGGTCTCCAGGAATCGGCGCAGCGCGTTGTCGCCGGCATATCCGCCTGCCAGTGACAACGGCTTGGCGACCGCGGCCTCGGTGTACATCTCGAGAGTGATCCCACCGGCGACACTGAACAGGCCGGTACCCCAGCGGCGCCAGATCGCCTCACCCTCGGCGATGAGATGCGGATCGACCCAGTCGGGAACGGTCTCGAACTCCTCGAACAGTTCGACGAGTGCGGGCGGCGGGTTCTCGACGCTGTCGAGTCCGTCGGTCAGGGCCTTGTCCAGCAGTGTGCGCGCGGCTTCGGGGCCGAGCGTGCCGTAGACCTCGTCGACGAACCGCTCGGCCACGGGATCGGTGCGGAACATGTCCTCGGCGAAGGTGTGCAGGTGTTCGGGCTCGGGGTAGAGGTCCTTGCCGGTGACCTTGCGGACGAGGGCGCGCGTACGCCGGAGCTTTCGGTTCGACATCGCGGCGTCGTAGCTGACGGCCCTCGGGAAGCCGGGGGCGTCGTCGATCGGTCGACTCGGCAGCACTGCGGACACGGGAACCCCCAACTGTTTGAGACGAATCGAATCATGTGTATCACTCGAGGGTTGACCAGCGCACGTTCGCCCTTGACCTGAAGTTCACTTGAAGTTGCACGGTGGGGGCGGAGCCGTCACCACTCAACGAGGAGATCCGATGCGACAGGTGCTACCCGACCTCTGGGAGACAACGACCGACAACCCGTTCCCCGGTCTCACCACCCATGCGTATCTGTGGACGTCCGACCGCAACGCGCTGTTCTACTCGATGGCATCGGACGCCGAGTTCGACGATCTGGAGAAGCTGGGCGGTGTCGACGACCAGTACCTGTCCCATCAGGACGAGGCCGGCCCGATTCTCGGTCGTGTCGAAGACCGGTTCGGGGCGACGCTGCACGCGCCCGCTCCCGAGGTCGAGCGGATCGGCCGCTTTGCGCGCGTGGACATCGCGGTCGCGGAACGGTACGTCGACGACAACGGGGTCGAGGTGATCCCGACTCCGGGGCACACGCCCGGCAGCACGTGCTACCTGGTGCCTGGTGATGACGGTCTTCGGTACCTTTTCACCGGGGACACCCTGTATCTGAGCGCATCCGGGGAATGGGCCGCCGGATACCTACCGTTCAGCAATGCGAATACCCTCGCGGAGAGCCTGCATCTGCTGGCGACCCTCGCTCCCGACGTGGTCATCTCGAGCGCATTCGCCGGGGAGTCGGCGGTGAATCAGGTTGCCGCGCAGGACTGGTCGGGCTACATCGAGCAGGCGCTCGAAAGATTGGCAATCGCGTCCGGAACAACACGTTGATGTGCGGGTGATCTGCTGGTGAAGCCTGTGGAGCTTTCCTGCGTGACGACGGATTCGTGTGTAACATCGAACATGCATTCGAACCGCGGAATCTTGGGGGGTGACCGTCGTGGCCGTTGCTGCAACTGTCGACGCCGCCGACCCGGCACCCTCTGACGCGGTCGCGATCATCGAGCAGATGCACGCCCTCACCGACCGGTTGCAGAATGTTGACCTCTCTCGATTGTCCGATGTCGAGGTCGACCAGGTGGCCGCCGAGAACGAGCGTCTGATCGCCCGCCTGACCTACGCCGGCAACCAGCAGATCGTCGAGGTCGAGAACCGCAGCCTGGCCCGAAAGACCGGTCACCGCAGCATCATCCAGTACATGCAACACCGCCTGCGGATCGCCTTCCCCGGCCGACGCCACGCCGAGGTGAAAGCCACCGCCACCTACACCGACCTCACCACCGGACAACCACTCGAACCCGAGCTGCCGACGCTCGCCCGAGAATTGGCCGACGGCCGGGTGGGGTCTGCCCACGTTCATGCGGTGATGGACGTCGTGGACCAGATCCCACATGCCGTCCCACACGATGTGCGCGCCGCCGCCGAGCAAACCCTGGCCGAATACGCCGCCACGCTCACGCCCGCCGAGATCGGTCAGGTCGGTGCCCGACTGCTGGCACACCTCGACCCCGACGGAACCCTCACCGACCACGACGACCGCGTACGCCGCCGCAACCTGCAGGTGAACCGGCAACGCGCCGACGGGACCTCCAAACTCATCGCCAACCTCACCCCTCTGGCGCGGGCGCGGATCATGACTTTCCTGGCCGTCTGGGCCCGACCGGGCATGAACAACCCCACCGATCCCGAATCGCCGTGCGGTTCGATCGAGGACGCCGACCCCGAGGTGGTCGCGGCAGCAGCCGACCGCGACCACCGCACCCCCGCACAGCGCAATCACGACGCCCTCAACGCACTGCTGGAAGCGGTGTTCGACGACGGAATGCTCGGCAAGACCCACCGAGGCCTGCCGGTCCAGCTGATCGCCAAAGCCGAGCTCGACGACCTCATCCGCGAAACCGGGTCCGCCACCAGCGCCGACGGCACCCTGATCCCCATCGCAGACCTCATCGCCATCGGCGCCGACGTGCAGCCCTGGTTGGCGGTGTTCAGAGACGCCACCGCGGTCCCGCTGTACTTCGGACGCGGCAAACGACTCGCCACCATGGAACAGCGGCTCGTCTCGTTTGCCAGACCTGACGGCGAGATGTGCTCCAACCCGGACTGCGACATGCCCACCACACACGTGGAAATGCATCACGCCCACACCGATTGGGGTGATGGCGGATTCACCGACATCGACAATCTCACTCCGGCCTGCACCCGCCACCACCACATGGTCGGTGACCAACCCGGTCAATACTCGACCCGGATGATCGCCGACGGCGCCGACGAAGGCAGATGTGTCTGGCAGTTGAACGCCGAACCAGGGGCGCCACCCAACCCCGAACGCATCAACCGGCGACCCGACATAGCCGGACGGTTCCGCGAAGTCCTCACCGACATTCGTGACGCCATCCACGGACAACTCGAACCGTTGTCCGTCGATGCACCACGCCCACAACTACGGCAGGTCATCGATCTGCAGGAGGCGTCACCCGCCGAACTCGCCATTGCCTCGGTGTTGCTGAATGCTGCCTACCTGAACTGAGACGGCCTGCCGAGTATCCAGAACTGGTGGCAGTCAGTCGAACAGTCGCCGGAACACGTTGGTCTCGGCGAGATCGACCAGCTCGTCGCCCCGGCCCGACAACACGGTGCGGAGGGCGTAGAGCGTGAATCCCTTGGCCTGGGCGGCAGTTACCGTCGGCGGGATCGAGAGCTCCTGGCGGGCGGTTGTGACATCGAGTAGCGCCGGTCCGTCGTGGGCCAGGAATTCGTCGATGGCCCCGGCGAGATCGTCGGGCTGCTCGACCTTGCGTCCGCGTATCCCGACGGCCTCGGCGAGTTTCGCGAAGTCGGGGTTCTCCAGATCTGTCCCGTAGTTGACGAACCCGGCCGCTTTCATCTCCACCTCGACGAAGTTCAGTGAGGAGTTGTTGTAGACGACGATCTTCACCGGCAGTTTGTTCTGGGTGATGGTCAACAGCTCGCCGAGCAGCATCGCGAGTCCGCCGTCGCCGGCGAGTGCGATGACCTGGCGCCCGGGGAAGGCGGTCTGCGCACCGATGGCCTGCGAGACCGCATTCGCCATCGACCCATGGGTGAACGAACCGATCAGGCGGCGGGCGCCGTTCATCACCAGATAGCGCGCCGCCCACACGACCGGGGAGCCGACGTCGGGGATGAACACGGCATCCGCACCGGCCTTCTCACTGATCAGCCGGGTGAGGTACTGCGGGTGGATGGGTGCCCGGTTGCGGTCGTTGTCGGCCAGTTCGTCCAGACGTCGACGCGCCTTGGTGTAGTGCGCGAGAGAGGACGTCAGGTGTTCCGGATCGCGGCCGGTCGAGACCAGCGGGATCAACGCGCGCACGGTGTCGCCGACGTCTCCGACCAGCGGTACGTCGACCGGGCACCGGCGGCCGATCTGCTCGCCGCGGATGTCGACCTGGATGATGGTCGCCTTCGACGGGTAGAACTGCTCGTACGGGAAGTCGGTGCCCAGCATCAGCAGGGTGTCGCATTTCTCGATTGCGCGATAGCCCGACGAAAAGCCCAGCAGCCCGGTCATTCCGACGTCGTAGGGATTGTCGTACTCGATGAACTCCTTGCCGCGCAACGCATGCACGACCGGTGCTTGTAGTGTGCGGGCCAGTTCGACGACCTCATCGTGGGCGCCCTGCACGCCGGCGCCCGCGAGGATGGTGACGCGCTGGGCGGCGTTCAGGGTGTCCGCGGTGCGCGTCAGGTCGGCATCGGTGGGCCGCACGACGCGCCGAACCTGCCGGATCGGGGCTCCCGCACGGCGTTTGGGGCACGGCTTGAGGAACAGCTCGCCGGGGATCACGAGCACCGCCACGTCGCGTCGCTCGACCGCGGTCCGCAACGCCACATCGAGCAGTCGCGGCATCTGGTCGGGGGTGCTGACCATCTCGCAGAATGCGCTGCACTCACGGAAGAGCTGTTCGGGGTGGGTCTCCTGGAAGTAACCGCTGCCGATCTCGGGGCCGGGGATGTGGGCGGCGATGGCGAGCACCGGGACGCGGCTGCGATGGGCGTCGAAGAGTCCGTTGATCAGGTGGAGGTTGCCGGGACCGCAACTGCCCACGCAGACCGCGAGTTCGCCGGTGAGAGCAGCCTCGGCGGAGGCAGCGAAAGCAGCGGCTTCCTCGTGGCGGACATGCTCCCAGGTGATGGCCTCGGCGCTGCGTAGGGCGTCGGTGAGACCGTTGAGGGAATCGCCCGGAAGCCCGTATACACGCTGCACTCCGGAACGATCGAGCTCTTCGACGATCCTCTCGGCGACTGTTGTCGACATGGCGATCCATTCGGTCGAGTCCGTGTGAACCCCGACTATAGACGCGACGCCAGCGGTACCGACCTGGTTCAACTTTCGTGCGCGATGATTCGCGGCGTGGCGTTCGGTTTCGCCGATGACACCAGCTGTCCGGCACAGCGCGGTGAACCACTGCAGAGACTCCGTCGACCTCCTCAGCGGCGGACGCCTCAATCCCGGCGTCGCCGTGAGTGTTTCGATGCGCTACGACGATTTCAGGCCCCACTCCACCCGGAAACCCATGACATCGAGAACTTCTCCAAGGATCGCGTCGTCCCAGGGTCTCGTCGTCATCCCACGGACTCGGCGACCTCGCCCGACGACTCGGACCTGTGCTGGCGGGGTAGCCCCGGCGCCTGTGGATGCCGCCGGGCTGTGGATGGCGTCGTCGGCCACGACGCTTCTCGTCGGGGTCCGTCGTCACAGTGGATCGCACCACGCCGGGCGGCGTGGGCCTCGTGTTCTGCGAGGTGGATCGACACACGGGAGTCGCTCATGAAAGTCCTGACCGCCACCTCCTCCGGTGCCACCCGAGAGGATGACTTCTGCCACGCCGTCGAGGGCGAGATCGTGCTGCCGTCGGTGGTGTGCGATTCCCGGACCTGCGGATGCGACCGCGCGTTCGGCGGACTCAACTCTCACCAGGCCACCACGACGATCATGGTCCGCGACCTCGACCTGACCGTCGAGGATCTGGTGGCGGCCGCCTTCGGATATCTGGAGTCCGCAGGATGGGCCGATCTGCTCAGGTCCGATGTCGTGCCCGAAGAGCCGGCGGACCCGGTTGCGGCATACGCCCTCGAGCTGCTGGTGCCGACGCTGGTGCTGGCCGCGCAACTCGATCCCGGAGTCATCATCCGGGTCGCCTACAACCGCAGAGCCGACGCGTGGGAGTACGCCGTGGCGAGCTGATCACCACGCCTGCTCGCCGGCAGACAGTATTTCGGTGATGCGTCCTCGGTCGAGGTCGCATCACCGAAACGAAGTCCCATGGACTCAGCCCTGGTGATCCGAGGTCACCGCGAGGTCCTTCGCGGCGTCGAACTCTGCCCGGAGAGTGTTCAGCCGGGCGTCGGCGAACTCGAGTGAGTCCGAACCCAGGAGCTGGTGCAGCGGCGCGTCGCCCTCCACGGCGACGGTGATGATGGCCGCCGCGGCGCGGACCGGATCGCCCAGCTGGGTGCCGGGCATGGCCTGGTGTGCCCGGGTCATCTCGCGGATGGCGGGATAGGCGTCGACCGTGGACTCGGGCAGACCCAGCGAGGTGGCACGCAGGAAGTCGGTCCGCAGGTACCCGGGTTCGATCAGGTTGACCGAAATGTCGAAGTCGGCGATCTCGGCGGCGAGCGACTCGGTGAGGCCCTCCAGTGCGAACTTGCCTGCGCTGTACAGGCCCCAACCGGGGAACGTGGTCAGGCCGAGGATCGACGACACGTTGATGATGTGGCCACCGCGGCGTGCCCGCATCTGGGGGAGCGTTGCCCGCAGCACGTTCCAGACCCCGAAGATCTGAACGTCGAACATGTCGCGGGCCTCGGCGTCGGTGACCTCCTCGACTGCGGCGAGGAAGCCGTAGCCCGCATTGTTGACCACCACGTCGATGCCGCCGAACCGATCGTGCGTGGCCGCGACCGCAGCGGTGACCTCGGCTTCGTCGGCGAGCGACACCTGCAGGGGGAGAAAGTGACTCGTGTCGATGCCGGCGAGGGCCTCGGTCAGTCGATCCGTCGAGCGTGTGGTGGCGGCGACGTTGTCACCGCGCTGCAGCAGTTGCGTGACCAGCTCCAGGCCGAGGCCGCGCGAGGCGCCGGTGACGAACCAGGTGGCCGGACGATCGGTGGGGTAGCTCATGATTGCCTCCTGTGTGCTCCGGCTCGTCTCTCGAACCGGTGGCACCAGAATCGCGCCGCGAAAGGCCCTGTGGGACGTCATAACTGATCACGTCGAACCCAGGACCGCGCAACCTGGGATTGAGAGACCCAGGCACGGTCCGCACCGGACGCGCATGATGTGGTCATGGCCGATCTGAATCGAGAACTCGCGGATTTCCTCCGCCGTGCTCGGGCCGCGCGCGATCCGCAACAGGCCGGCCTCCCCGATGACGGGCGGGTTCGCCGCGTCAAGGGACTGCGGCGCGAAGAGGTGGCCGTGCTCGCCGGGGTGTCCACCGACTACTACACGCGTCTCGAGCAGGGCCGGCGCATCGTCCCGTCGACGCAGGTCATCGACGCGGTCGCGCGTGCCCTCGGGCTCGACGACGTGGGGCGTACCCACCTGCATGACCTCGTCTCGGCGACGCGGACTTCGCGGGCGGCTGTACGGTCGCGTTCAGCGGTGCAGCGCGTGCGACCCGGACTGCGCCGGTTGCTCGACTCACTCGACGCGCATCCCGCGCTGGTCCTCGGCCGCCGGACCGAAGTGCTGGCGGCCAACCGGATGGCGTGTGCGTTGTTCGCCGACTTCGAGCGCATGCCCGGACGCGAACGGAACTACGCCCGCTGGATGCTGCTCTCCGACGACGCGCGCAGCCTCTTCGTGGACTGGGAGGTGCAGGCCCGCAACGCAGTAGAGGCGCTCCGGCTCGAGGCCGGACGCGCGCCGGAGGATCGCGACCTCATCGAACTGGTCGGGGAGCTGTCGGTGTCGAGTCCGGAGTTCCGGCGGTGGTGGTCGGAACATCAGGTCCACCAGCGGACCTTCGGTTCGAAGCGACTCGTCCACCCGGTCGTCGGCGACCTCACCGTCGATTACGAGACCTTCGAGTTGCCCGGAGACAACGAACAGGCCCTCTACATCTACACGACCGAGCCGGGATCGTCGTCCCGCCAAGCGATCGCGATCCTGGCGAGCTGGAGTCAGCCCGCGCGCGAACCGGAGTCCGAACCATCGGACGGCTGAGGTGCACTCGCCGGGACGCGCCCGCTGAAGCACATCAGGATGTCGCGGATCGGAGCCTCGACGACCTGACCCGACCCGGCTGCGAAGTCGACGTCGGTGGCCTCGAACCGGAGCCCGCGGTTGCGGCGTCGGGCGAAGAACGGGAAGGCGACATCCCAGATCTCCTGTGCCGCGGCCGCGGCGGCGTCGACCGGCATCGGTCGATCGATCCCGAGCGGAACGGCGATGTCCTGGCCGTGGAGGAGGGAATCGATGAGGGGCGCCCGCTCGTTGGTCGCGAACGGGTGACGTCGTGAGCCGACCATCGCGCGGAGTTTGTCCGCGGCCTCGCGCGGTGGTGTCTGATCGCGGACGGCCATCTCGCGGATCATCGTGTTGAACCGGAAGCCGTACCGAACGGCTGCCGGGATGACCTGGCGGGCGCCCGCGTGTGATTGGGTGAGATGCACTGCAACGTCGCGGACCGTCCATCCGGCACAGAGCGACGGTGTCGCGAGTTGTTCTTCGGACAGGGATTCGATCAGTGCGGCGAGGTCGATCCGCTGCTCGTCGATGTGCTTCCACAGGGTGTCACTGTCCATGACGGGCTCCCGTTCCGAATTAGTCAGGGTGCCTGACCATATTAGTCAGGAATCCGTACTAACGTCAACGGCGTGACCGACGAACGACCGGCCCTAGGCGTCCTGATGTTCGTGGCCCACCGGTCCATCGAACGGCGGGTCATGGCACGGCTCGCCGCCGTCGGGGCCGACGACATCACCCTCGCGCAGAGTCGCGTGGTGCAACGGCTCGCGCCCGAGCCGATGCGGCTGACCGACCTCGCCGAGCAGGCGGGCGTCACCAAGCAGACCGCCGGTGGCATCGTTGACCAGCTCGAAGCCGCGGGATACCTCGTCCGCGTCCCCGACCCGTCGGACCGCCGGGCCCGGCTGGTGACTCTCAGCGACCGTGGCGTCGAGCTGTGTGAGATCGCGGCGCGGGAGGTCGAGGCCATCGAACAGGAGTGGCGCGATCACCTGGGTGCCGACGACTTCGCGGCTCTGGAGAAGTCGTTGATGCGCCTGCGTGAG
This sequence comes from Gordonia sp. CNJ-863, assembly GCF_001942325.1. Lineage (NCBI taxonomy): Bacteria > Bacillati > Actinomycetota > Actinomycetes > Mycobacteriales > Gordoniaceae > Gordonia > Gordonia sp. CNJ-863. The sequence continues at coordinate 85,976 of NZ_MKKG01000004.1, read as the reverse complement.
GTCACTGACCCCTATCGCTGAAGTAGATCTCGTCGCGCCGACGGTCTCGATCGCGGCGGCGATCAGGTCGTCGGGCAACCACTCCGGGATCATGATCATGAGTGTCCGGTCATCGGCTAGGAGGTGATGGCCCGGCGTTCGTAGGTGCGCAGGGCGAGTCCGTACGATACCGCGCCGATCCCCAGGCTCCAGGCGATCGCGGCGATCACACTGCTCGTGGAAACCGTTGCGGCGGTGAGGGCTCCTCGGAGAACCTCGATCACCGGGGTGAACGGCTGGTACTCGGCGAACTGTTTGACGCCGACGGGCAACGAGTCGGCGGGAACGAAACCCGTGCTGAGGAACGGCATGATCGTCAGGAACATCGGCGAGTTGCTTGCGGTTTCGACGGTGTCCGCGGCGAGGCCCAGGTAGATCGCGAGCCAGATCAGGGCAATCGAGAACAACCCGGTGATGCCCAGGGCTCCGAGCCACCCGAGTGGGTCGACGTTGGGGCGGAAGCCGAGGGCGATCGCCACCGCGAGAACGACCGCGATGCTGAACAGCGCCTGGATGAGGCTGGCCAGGACATGTCCGACGAGCACCGATGACCGTCCGATGTCCATGGTGCGGAAGCGGTTGATGATCCCCGAGGTCATGTCCATCGCGACGACGATTGCCGAGCCTTGCACGGCTGACGCGATCGTCACCAGGATGATGCCGGGGACGACGTAGTCGAGGTATGCGGCGCGCCCGGTGGCCCCGCCGGACGTGGTCATCCCGGCGCCGAGCTGCCCGCCGAAGACGAAGACGAACAGCAGCAGGAACACCACCGGCAGACCCACCAGCATGATGGTCAGCGACGGGTACTTGACGAGCCGCCGGAGGTTGCGGCGCAACATGACCCGGGAGTCGGACACGGCATAGGTGAGTGTGCTCATCACGCGGCTCCGGACGTGTCGGCGTCGGTCTCGACGGGTTCCTCGGCCGGCGCACCGGTGAGGGCGAAGAAGACGTCGTCGAGGGTGGGGGTGTGGACGTGGACGTCGGCAACCTCCACGTCCGCAGCGTCGAGCAGATTGAGTGTGGTGCGGATGGTGGACACCGTGTCGTCGGTGGCGATGTCGAGCCGGTGTGACTCGACGATCGGCCGTGCGGAGGGGAGCAGCCGTCGGGCGGAGTCGAAGGCTTCGTCGTCGGGGAACGTGAGACGCACCTCGGAATCGTGCACCCGCTTCTTCAGTTCCGCCGCAGTGCCTTCGGCGACGATGTGGCCGTGATCGAGCACGGCGATGCGATCGGCGAGCTGGTCGGCTTCCTCCAGGTACTGGGTGGTGAGGAAGATCGTGACCCCGTCTCCGGCGAGGCCGGTGATGATGTCCCACAACACCCGTCGGCTTCGCGGGTCGAGCCCGGTCGTCGGCTCGTCGAGGAAGATGACGCGCGGGGTGGACACGAGGGTCATCGCGAGGTCGAGGCGGCGGCGCATGCCGCCGGAGTAGGTCGACACCGCCCGGTCCGCGGCGCCGGTGAGGTCGAACTGTTCGAGCAGATCGTCTGCGCGCCGCCGGCCGGCCGCACGTCCGAGGTGACGGAGATCTGCCATGAGGGTCAGGTTCTCGCGGCCGGTGAACAGGTCGTCGATGGCGACGTACTGGCCGGTGACTCCGATGATCGATCGCACCGCGCGGGCATCGGTCACCGTGTCGTGGCCGTCGATGGTCACACTGCCGGAGTCGGCGGGGAACAGTGTCGAGGCGATGCTCACCGTCGTCGTCTTGCCCGAACCGTTGGGCCCCAGCAGTGCGGTCACCGAACCGGCTGGAACAGTCAGATCGATACCGCTCAGAACCTGGTGCTCGCCATAGCTTTTCGCCAGTCCGCGGATGAGGATCTCGGCGCCGGTGGTCTCTCTGTGGGTCATGACCGTGTGCCCTCCGGCGGGGAGGCCGGGATCTCGCCGGCCGCGATGAGCACCTCGCGTTCCTTCTGCCATTCGGCGTACAGGGCCGGGATGCGGTTGGTGAGGAACTCGGTGAACGCCGCGATCTCACTCAGGACCGCGCGACGTTCCGGCGGGGCGTCGCGGAGGACCTCGAGTCCCTCGCGTGCGAGCGCCCCCAGTTCCTCGTACTCGGCGTTGTCCATCCCGAGGCCGCGTGCCGACGTGATGTCGATCGAGATGCGATCCATCCGTTCACCGGCCGCGCGCGACCGCTTCACCTGGCCCACGGACTCCAACGTCGTGATGGCGTTGGTGATCGCCGAGCGACTCGCCAGCAGGGCGTCGCTCAGTTCGGCGATCGTCGGGGCGGGCGGCTCGCACACCGCCAGATAGCCGAGAACGCGACCGACCATCGGCGGATAGCTGTACCGGCGCGCACAGAACCGCGCCATGTGATCGGCGAACGTCAGCTGGGCGTCGAGTGCCATGCATCACAGTGTGCGCGCATGACTGAGATGACACAAATATGTGTCATCTGAAGCGACTACCTTCAGTCGTCCTGCGCGTCGAGCTTCGCGGCGACATCGGCGGGGAATCCGCCGGTGGCGATCGGTCCCCAGTGCGTCGGGGTGACGCGGATCAGCGACTTTCCCTGCAGACGCATCGCGGCGCGGTACTCGTCCCAGTCCGGGTGCTCTCCGGAAATGCTGCGGAAGTAGTCGACGAGGGCATCCTCGGCGTCCGGCATGTCGAGGACCTCGGCGTCTCCGTCGACCTGGACCCAGACGCCGTTGAACTCGTCGGACAGCACGACGACGCTCGCGACGGGGGTGTTGCGGAGGTTCGCGGCCTTCGCCCGGCCGGGGTAGGTCGAGATCACGATCCGACCGTCGGCATCGACTCCGCCGGTGACCGGGGACAGCTGTGGCCCGCCGTTGGATCGGACGGTGCCGAGGATCATCTTGTGGCGTGGCCGGATGAACTCCAGCAGTGCTTCGCGGTCGACGGCATCGGCTTTCGCAACGGTTCTGGCCATGCCGACGACCCTACGCCGCAGCGGTTCAGGGCAGAGCGGAGATCAGACCGGCGAGAATCGCCGACACCGGCGACTCCTGCTTGCCGTCGACGGTGATGTCGTCGTCGCTGTTGACAAGGATGATGATCGTCGTGTCGGAGTCGTAGTCGTGGAACAGCGACGAGTTGAAGCCCGGGAAGTCGCCGTCATGCCCCCACCAGCCGTCCCGGTTGCCGATACCGATGCCGTAGCCGGCGGTCGCGGTGTTCGGCGGGGGAGACGTCAGGATCGAGTCGCGCCGCAGTTGCTGTGTCGAAGGATTGAGCACGCCCCGGCCGGTGAACAAGGCGTCACCCCACCGCTGCAGATCGTCGAGGGTCGAGATCACCGCGCCCGCGGTGAAGGCGAAGGACGGGTTCCAGTTCGTTGAGTCGACCGTCTTGCCGGCCGGCTGCCCCTGGCTGGTCACGCCGTCGACGTGCGGATCCGGGATCTCGACGGACCCGCCCGGCCACGACGAATCGTTCATGCCCAGGGGACGGAAGATCCGGTCGTCGAAGGCGTCGCGAATCGGCTGCCGCAGAACCCTTTCGATGAGCAGCCCTAGCAGAACGTAGTTGGTGTTCGAGTACTGCCAGCCCGCCCCGGGTGCGAATGCTGGCGGCAACGACCTCGCGGTGTCGACGAGTTGGGTTGGCGGCCAGTCGTATCCGGGATCGGCGAAGAACCTCTGTGTGAAGGCGTCGGACAGGGTGTAGGACGGGATGCCGCTGGTCATGTCCGCGACCTGACGGACGGTCGCGTTCCCGTTGGGTGCGTCGGGGACGTACTCGCTGATCGGATCGTCGAGCGAGACCCGCCCGTCCTGGACGAGTTGCAGCAGGATCGTCGCGGTCATCGTCTTGGTGAGCGAGCCGATGCGGGTGTGATCGGAGGCGGTGATCGGCCGGTCCTCGCCCTCGACAGCAGTGCCGGCCGTGCCCGTCCAGATGCCCGCCGGCGAGATGACGCGAGCGATGACGCCGGGGAATCCGCCGGATGATCGGAGGTCGTCGAGCACCTGCTGGAAGGCCGCGCCGCTCTCGGCGGACACCGAGGTCGGGGTGGTGCTCGACGACTCCGAAGTCGTCTGGGATGGCGAACAGGCGGCGATGCCGAGCACGGCGGTCACACCGCACACCAGAAGTCGTAGGGCAGTGGGGCGCGCGGGCCGACGGGTCATTTTGTGATCCTCTCCCGCGGATGCCGGAACAGCGGGCACATCGGGCGATCCCGGCGCAGATTCCGCGCTGTCGGAGGTGTCAGGCGCGGTGTGCGAACAGCGGGGCCACCGGATAGATGTCGAGTGCGGTGGCGACCTTGGCTTCGATGGCGCGCGTGCGGTCCGTCGTGCCGAAGCCGCCGGCGGTGGGGCGATCGGGGATCGTGTCTCCGGAATCGACGACGCTCCAGGCCGATCCGGCCTCGACGAGGGATCGATGCTTGGTCGAGTAGTAGACCGGCATCGGCACGATCGCCACGCCCGGGTCTCCCGCCGCAGCCGCGATGAGGTGCGGGTGGAAACGCGTGCTGATCCAGGTGCTGCCCTGCCCGGCGGGCAGCCCGCCGAACCAGACGTCGCAAAAGTTGAGGACGCGCGCACCGTCGAGACGCGAGCCCAGACGGAAGGGCACCTCGTAGTCATGACCCGGGATTCCTTCGACGACAGTGACCGCCGATCCCGGGACCTCCCAGGCGTCGAGAGTGTCGTGGACGAATGCTGCGAGCGCCTCGACGCCCGATCCGCTTGGCCCGGTGAACTTCTCGGTGAGGTCCGACTGCAAGCAGAGCACGACGCCGCCGCCCTGCCCGGGTGTCTCGGCAGGTACCTCGTCGCGGTAGACCGCCGGTTGCGGCCGGTGCAGCGCGAGCCAGGCATCGTCCCCGGACTGCCGCACGTCGACCGCACCCTCCAGCGCCTGCGCCGATGCGGTGTCGCGCACGTCGACGATGTCGAACGCGCCCAGCGCCGTGACCAGAGCCGTCCACGCCGGTTCCTCGACCGTCGGCACCAGGCCCTGCCCGGTGGCCACCACCTTCGTCCCCGATCGGCCGGAGACCGCGGCGGCCGCCACGAGCAGCGACACGTGGTGCGGCCACACGCTGTTCACATATCCGCCGCCGAGCAGGTGGATGGTGGTCGCCGAATGCAGGAGGTCGATGCCGGCGGTGAGACGTGGCGCCAGCCCGGCATCGAGGACCGCTCGACCGACCCACGACCACGGGGCGTCGGGTTCGGTCTCGGCGGCGTGGTTCGAGAGTTGCCACAGTGTGTCGACGACGCGCAGATCGGGGTGGGCGTCGCCCATGAGCGCGCTCGCCGATCCCGGACTGTGGCAGTCCAGGATCACCTTTGCCTGGGGGCGGATGCGCGCGAGGCGGCGCAGCCACGTGCGTGCGATGAGCTCGTCTCCGTAGTTCGGGTAGCCGGTCGGTGCGATCAGGTAGATGACCTCGCCCGAACCCAGGGCGCGACCGACAGAGGACTCACTCGCCCGGCGTCGCGCCGATGCCTCCACCCGACCTGCCAGCGCGCGAACACGCTCCAGCTGCCCCCATTTCGTCATGGTGAGAGATTACGGTGACGGCTCGGCTGCGCCACTCGGCGGTCCGGGGACCGGGGTCGCCTCACGCGAACGTGGCACGGAGGTACGCGAGGACCGTGGCGGTGTCGTCGAGCGGCCCGCGGTAGCCGAGATAGCCGTCGGGGCGGATGACGAAGGCCGTCGATCCGTCGGGGAGATATCCGGCGGCGAAGCGGTTCTCGGTGTCGCGGAGCAGCGGCAGGTCGGTGCTGCCGACCTGCGCGGTCGGCGCGGCCACCACGTGCGCGGTCATGTGCCCGCGGGCCGCCTTGGTGACCTCGGCGGCGAGATTCTCGAGCACGGCCACGTCCTTGGCCCCCGCGGCGGCGTCGGCGTACAGCACGAGAGCGTGGTCGACGCCGCTCAGCAGCGAGTACAGCCGGAGCGGATGATTCACCGAGTCACGACCGAGTCCGGCGGCATCCGGGGCCCGTTCACCCGCCCGCGGTGCGGCCGGCGCGGAGGGGATCGTCGAGCCCGCGGTGATCGGGCTGTCGGCGTAGGAGATCAGCAACTGGGCTTCGCGGCGCGTCACGAACTCGACGTCGGTGGAATCGGATCCGATGCCTTCCCGCGCGTCGCGGACCGTTCGCCCGACGACTTCTTCTCCGACGGGGCGTCGTTCCAGGTCGTAGCTCTCGAGCAGGCCGGGAGCCGCGTCGCCCGCGTCGCCCGCGACGGCCAGCGCCAGCTTCCACGCGAGGTTGTGGGCGTCCTGCACGCCGGTGTTCATGCCCTGCGCGCCGGTGGGCGGATGGATGTGCGCGGCGTCCCCGGCGACGAAGACTCTTCCGCGACCGTAGGAGTCGACGATCCGGTGGCTGATGCGGAAGACCGACGACCACCGGAGGTCCGACACGGTGGCGGGTTCGGGCGACAACCGGTCGACGACGGCCTGGATGTGCGACAGCTCGGGAGTGCGGGTGCCCTCGAACCCGTGGGCGACACCGTCGCCGCCGGAGGTCGGACCGATCGCGAGTTCGTCGGGTACGAGCATCGACATCCGATACCGGCCCCGTCCCGGCAGCGGGATGCACACCAGCAGGTCGTCGGTGGTGCCGTCGTCGGCCTGGTGCATCGCGCGGATCGCGTAGCCGCGGGGCATCGACCAGTCCACGGCCACGTCGCCCAGCATGTACTGCTCGGTGAAAGCCCCGCCCTCGAAGCCCAGACCAAGTCCTTTGCGGACCGTGCTGTGGGCGCCGTCGGCACCGATCAGATAGCCCGCGCGGACCGAGGTCTCGGCGCCTGCCGCGTCGGTCAGGGTGACCGTGACCCCGTCGTCGTCCGGTGTGAACGCCGACACGCGGACACCGCGCTCGATCTCGGCGTCGAGGTCGGTGAGCCGGTCCCGCAGGACGCGCTCGGTGGAGTACTGCGGCAGCAGGTGGAACCGGAAGGGCACGTCGGCCGGCGTGACCAGGTCGATCCGCGAGACCTGAGAACCGTTGACGAACACGAACTGCCCGCGCATCTCCATGCCCGCGTCCAGGATGTGCTCGAGCACCCCCATGCCCTCGAACACCTCGAGCGTGCGGGGTTGGATACCAACGGCTTTCGCGTACTGGGGAGGCTCGAGGAGCGGGTCGACGATCCGGACCCGCACACCTCGTCGGCGGAGTTCGATGGCGGCGGTCAGGCCGATCGGGCCCGCGCCCGCGATCAGTACGTCGACGTCGTTCATACAGAGACCCTTCGTCGGTGGTCGTGTGCGGTGTTCCCGGACCGGATTATTCGCTGGACCACCGATGCCGGTGCGGTACTCGGTAAATGTGGCACGGCATCGTTGGGGACTCAGCGCGGGATCGACGACGGTCCGAGGATCTCGGCACCCAGCTCGGTGACCCGGGCGCGCAGCTCGCGATCGGCGGTGACGACCACTCGACGGCGGCGGGGGTGGTCGCCGACGACGTCGACGATCGTGTCGTCGCCCGACGCCGGGGCCTCGACGACCGTCACTGCGGGAACCGACGCGATCCCGCGCGCTCTTCCCTCCACGACGAGCACCACCTCGATCGGGCCGGTCAACACGTCGAGCCCGGGCTCGGCGAGTTGCGCGAGCCGGTCCCGTAACCGCTGCGCCGCACCCCGGCGGTCCCGCCACCAACCGTCCGGCACGGATCCGACGACGTTCGCGCCGTCGACGACGAGCAGCGGGACGTCGAGGCGGGACGGCGTCGGATCGTTCATGTGCCCATGAGCCCACGGTCGGCGCCGTCGCGCAAATCCGATGTCCCTCGACGGTGTTGATCACGCCGCCGAAACCTGGTCTCCACGAACCACAGTCCCACTCCGGTGACCGGAAACGCGGCGCCCAGGACGCAGACGGCCGACCAGCCGAACGATGCGAAGACGAGAACCGACAGGATGCTGCCGACCGATCCTGCGGTGAAGTACGTGGTCATGTATGCGGTGTTCAGCCGACTCCGGGCATCCGGCCGCAATGGGTAGAACACGCTCTGATTGGTGATGTGCGTGCCCTGGATTCCGAGGTCCAGGAGAGCGACACCGAGGCCCATCGCCACGATGGAACGCTCTCCGGCGGCCAGCAGCAGGAAACTCGCTGCCGTCACAGCCAGCATGAGACCGGTCTGTTGGTGTCCGTATCCGCGGTCGACTCCTCGGCCGGCCCCTCGTGCGGCAAGTGCACCGGCGACCCCGGTGAGCGTGAAGAGCCCGATGCCGGCGTCCGACCAGTCGTATCGTGGTCCGGCGAGCACGAATCCGATGCTGGTCCACACCACGCCGAACGACGCATAGGTGAGCATGCCGTAGCCGATCCTCCAGCGGAGCACCGGCTCATCGGCCACCAAGTGGACCACCGATCGCAGCAAGGCGCCGTAGGTCAGCTCGGTGGTCGGTGGACTGGTGGGCAGCGCGGCGACGGCGATGCCCGCGACCGCCATCAGGACCGCGGCGGTCAGAAAGACCGTACGCCAGCCGGCCACCTCCGCGATCAGACCGGCGACCACCCGCGACAGGAGTATCCCGAGCAACAGGCCGGTCATCACGTTCCCGATGACGCGCCCACGTTCGGCCTCCGCGGCAAGTGTCGCGGCGAGAGGGACGAGAAGCTGGCCGACGACCGAGCCCGTGCCGACCAGGACCGCAGCAGATGCGAGCACCTGCCAGGACGGCGCGCACGCCATGACGGCCAGACACACGCCGGTGACAATCAGCATCGCCCACAGCAACTTGCGCCGATCCAGTAGATCGCCGAGCGGCACGAGCAGGGCCAGACCGATCGCATAACCGATCTGGCTCGCCGTCACGACAAGTCCCACGCTCGTGGTCGAAGCATCGAGATCGTTCGCGATCAGGGCGACGATGGGTTGCGCGTAGTAGCTGTTGGCGACGACGAGTCCGGATGCGAGTGCCATCAGGAGAACGGATCGCCGACTCAGCGAGTGTGCTGCCGTCGTGGAGAGTGACATGCACCGATCGTTGCCGAGGCCTTTTCAGCTGTCCAACAGATAGACTTGATCGTTCCAAGCGACTGGACCGATGGATGGCGTGCTGGATACCATCCGTCGATGGAACTCCGGCAGTTAGAGCACTTCCTGGTGGTTGCAGACGAGGGAAACTTCACTCGCGCAGCAGCTCTCGTGCACATGTCGCAGTCGGCGCTCAGCTCCTCGATTCGCTCTCTGGAGCGGCAGTTGTCCGCAGAGCTTTTCGAGAGAACCACACGACGGGTGCTGCTCACCGACGCGGGCGTGGCGTTACGTGATCACGCTAGGCGGATCATCGGTGAGGTCGCCGCTGCGCGCCTGGCGGTGGAATCCATCACCGGCGTCGATGCGGGAACGATCGACATCGGAACCGTGCAGACCTTCACCGCGATCGACCTTCCCGCGACGATGGCGCTGTTCCATCGTCACCATCGGATGGTGCAGATGCGACTCCGCGAGGCGACCACCACCCAACTCATCGAAGCGCTGATCGAAGGGGAACTGGATCTGGCATTCGTGGCTCTCGACGCGACGCCACTGCACACCTCCCTGACGGAGGTGGCGAGATACGACGAGTCGCTCGTCGCGATAGCGGGCCCCGACCACCCGATCTCGGTGAAACGCAGCGTCGACCTGGACGAACTCGCCGAGCACGGCTTCATCGACTTCGAGGCCGGTCCCGGACTGCAGACCGTTGTGGCGGACCTGTTCTCCGCCGCGCGCGTCCAGCGCGAGATCACCTGTCGTGTCGGTGACATGGGTCGGTTGGTCGATCTCGTCCACCATGGTCTCGGTGTTGCCGTCGTACCGGCTCCGGTGGCGCACGCGGCGAACCTGGTGGTGGCCGTTCCATTGGAGACGACCCCGCCGGCCACTCGGTCCCTGGCGTTGTTGTCGAGGACCGGAGGACCGACCAATCCTGCTGCGAAGCGGTTTCTCGGCCTGCTCGACCATCCGCGCTGACCGGTGTTCGATCGACGGCCCGCGTCAGCCGATGTCGCCGTGACAGAACCGGTCGTACGGGTCGAGCGTCGCCTTGATCTCCAGCAGCCGACGGCGGTGCTCGGCGCTGTAGGCGTCGGCGGCGCGGCCGGCGCGCTCGGCACCCGAGGTGAAGTTCAGATACGTGGCGCCGGTGACGTAGGGCGCGAGTTCGGTGCGGGTAACGCGCTGGGTCGATTCGACGGCGAGCGCCACCTGGGGGTCGGGGACCATCGAGATCAGTTCGAGGAGGAACCGTCCGGAGCGTGCCCGGTCGTTGGCGGCGTGCGCCGCACCTCGGGCGATCGCGCCGCCGGCGTGACGGATCTCGGCGGACATGATGAGCGGTGCCGAGCCCGGGGCCGGACGAGCGCATCCGGCGATGATGTCGATCGCCTCGTCGTGCAGATCGTCGAACCACTCAGTGGTGACCATGACCGGCATCGGCTCGGTGGGGTCCATGCTGATCGCGTCCGTTGCGGCGAAGGGCATCTCGTCCCACATGTCGACCAGGGGTGTCCGCCAGTTCCGCCACCCGTCGACGATCGCCCGGCCGGTGGCGAGGTCTCCGGACCAGCATCCGCGCACCACTGCGAAACTGCCGCCGCGCAGCGGTTCCGGGACGTCGTCGGTGGGCGGCAGATTCAGGATGGTGACGGCCGAGGTCAGGGCTTCCGGCTGAGCCGGTGCCCAGTCGCGGAACCGACGTATGATCTCCTCGGCCTCGGCGGCCGGGTAGAAGAGGTTGCCCGCGTACACCGTGCTCACATCGGCGAGGGCGATCTCCATCGAGGTGACCACACCGAGGCTGCCGGCACCCCCGCCCTTGAGAGCCCAGAAGATGTGCGGGAAACTCGCGTCGCTGACGCGGATCGGCGTCCCGTCGGGGATCACGAGATCGAAGGAGAGCACGGAGTCCGACGCCAGCCCGAACCGTCGGCCGAGCCAACCGAAACCGCCGCCGAGGGTGTAGCCGATCGCGCCGACGATGCTTGCCGAACCCATCAGCGGCGCAAGGCCGTACGGAACCGCGGCGTCGAGCACCGCCTTCCAGGTGGCGCCGGCGGCGACGCGAGCGGTCCTGGTGACAGGGTCGACGGCCACCGCGGTGAGCCGGGACGTGTTGATGAGCAGGCCGCCATCGGCCGCCACCCCGGTCCCGTGACCGGTGGCCTGGACCGTGATCCGCAGATCCTCCTCGGCGGCGAACCGCACGGCCTCGACGACGTCGAAGTGATTCTCGGGAACGGCGATGACCGACGGGCGGTGGATGACGAGTCGGTTGAATCCGGCGCGTGCCTCGCGGAAGCCCGCGTCCCCGGGGCCGAGGACCGCGCCGGCGATCCGGTCACGCAGTTGTGCGAGCACCGAGGTGCGGGTGCGGACGATCAGCCGTTCGGGGCGGCCGGTCGGTGAGGTGGGAGTCGCGGTCATACGGTGAGTCCTCGGGTGTGGCCGGCTTCGCCGGGCGTTCGGTCTGGTTCCGGGCAGGCCGGGTTCGTCAGACCAGATTCACCGACGGTTCTTGAGGGCGACTTGAGGCGGACTTGGGGCCTACGCGGTCGGGGAGACGCCCCATGCCGAGGCGACGGCGTCGACCCGTTCGACCAGCGCTTTTGCCTCTTGCGCCACGGCGGTGGCGCGAGCCCGTCCGAGGGTCGTGCCGAACGTCGACGCCGGGCGACCGTTGGCGTACTCGTAGCGGGCGCGAACGAGAAGACGGTGTGCGTCCCCGTAGTGTTCCCCGGTCCGTTCGGCGAAGTCGTCGGCTTGATCCAGGAGGGCGGCCGCGTCGGTCAGCTTGCCGGCGGTGACCAGTATCTCGGCATGCAGTCCGAGCCAGAATCCGTCGCCGGTGCGCGGCCGGTCGGCGTTGCCGGGTCGGTCGGGGCCGGCGTCACCCGTCTCCAACCGGTCGATGCGGACCAGGGCGTCGTCGATGTCGCCGGCCATGGCGCGTGCCCACCAGTACATGCGTTCGCCGCCGCGACGCAGATAGGCGAGCGGGCCCGCACTCTCGGAGTCGATGATCTGTCCAGCGTGGAGCGCCCACTCCGCATCGCCGATCGTCGCCGCCGCGCCGACCGCGAAGATGGCGGTGCCCAGCCGGGACCTGGGGTCGGGGCGTGCGTCGGTGATGCTTGCGAACAGTGTGCGGCCGGCATCCCGGCCGAGGTGGACCGTGGCGGCCCAGGCCCGGAAGCCGCGTGCCATCGTGAGCTGGTCGTCGCGGAGCCCGTCGACGTCGTCGAGCGGCCCGTAGGTCTCCAGGATGCGATGAGCCGCACCGTAATTGCCGCGGGTGAACTCGTCGATCCCGGCGGCCTGCATGCCGAGGTGGACGACGACGGGATCGTCGGACCGTTCGGCGCGGACGCGTAGGTCGTTCGCGAGCCGGTGTCCGGTGTGCGCGTCGGCGACCTGGATGTGCGCGGCACAGCGCGCATAGTCGAGGGAGGCCAGCAGCCGCCGGTCGCCGAGCGTGGTGGCCAGCGTGCGGGCGCGTTCTTGAAGGTCGGGATCGGCGGCGAAGTAGCCGTGTACGGAGACCTCGCCGGCGAGTTGGGTGGCGATCGCCCGGAGCTCGGCCTGCTGGTCGCCGGTGGCCCGTGCCAGGGTCGACGCGTCGCCGAAATGGCGCTTCGCGCCGTCGAAGTCGTAGGTGCGCAGAGCGATGTCACCCGCGGTCAGCAGCGCGCTGGTCGTGCGCTCCCGGTCGGCGAGCGGACCCGCCGACCAGAGATGGCGCGCGACCCGGCTGACCGCATGCGGCGAGGAGTTGCCGGCGAGCGCATCGGCGATGGCGAGGTGGATACGCCGCGCGCGCATCGACGGAATCCCGTCGGCGATCGCCTCGCGGATGATGTCGTGGCTGAAGCTGAATCCGAACGGGTCGGCGGGTCCGAGGTCGACGACCCCGGCGGCGGAGGCGGGTTCGAGGGTGTCGAGCGCCTCGTCCACCGGTCGTCCGGCCGCGGTCGCGAGCAACACCAGATCCACCCGGGTGCCGATGAGAACGGCGATGTCGAGGAGTTCGGTTGTCTCCGGGGATAATCCGAGCAGTCGCTGGCGAACTACGTCACGCACCCCGGACGGCACGGCATTGCCCGCGATCGAGCCCCGATCGGCGAGGATGCGTGCCAGTTCGCGGACGAAGAAGGCGTTGCCGCCGGTGCGTCGCTCGATCGAACTGACGGTCGCGACCTCCGGCCACTGTTGCGTCTCGCGGCGGATCAGCTCGGAGATGTCGTCCCCGCGGAGGGCGCCGACGTGGATACGGCGGTGCTCGGGGAGCCGCGCCAGTGTGGCGAGGGTCGAGGCGACGACCGGCCGGTGGGTCGGCGACCGCAGCGAGGCGAAGAACGTGACGCCCGCTGTCCGACGAGAGGCCATGTGTGCGAACAGTTCCAGCGAGGCGCCGTCCGCCCACTGGAGGTCGTCGAGGACGATGATCAGCTTGGTCGTCTCGGCGACGCCGTCGAGGAGGTCGGCGGCCTGGTCGTAGAACTGGAAACGTGCTGCGGCGTCTGGCATCTGACGCGGTGGCGGGATGACGTTGACGCCCTCGGTGACCATTCGGCCCAGCGAGCTGTCGAGGAGTCGTTCCCGGTCGGCCGGATCGAGCTGGGGAAGTACCGTGCCGAGGATCTGCACCCACGGCCACATCGACGGTGCCGCAGGATCGTCCACGCACCGTCCCCACAACACCCGTAGGTCGGCGGCCCCGGCCGCTCGCCGTCCCGCCTCGTCGATCAGGGCCGTCTTGCCCGCACCCGGTTCGCCTTCCACCACGACGACCCCGCCGTGCCCGGCCATCGAGGCGAGGACGGCGCGGTGCAGCGCGGCCAGTTCGTCGGTTCGCCCGACCAGCGTCGGCGCGTCGTCGAGAGGTTCGGGGGCGTGTGTCGCCGCGGTGGGTTCCACGGCATCGGTGCTCAGGGAACCGGTTGCAGCGGTGACGGACCTGCGCGACGCTGCCGGTGCATCGAGGTGCGGTGCGTGATCGAGGATGTCGCGTTCGAGCTCACGGAGTCGTGGGCCCGGGTCGACACCGATCTCGTCGGCGAGGATGCGTCGGGCGCCGGCGATCGCGCCGAGCGCATCGGACTGCCGTCCGAGCCGGTACAGCGCGGTGGCGAGCAGAACCCACAGTCCTTCGTCGAGCGGCGATCTCTTGACGGCGCCGTCGAGTTCGGTGACGAGGAGATGATGGTCGCCCGCGGCCATCCGCGCCTCGAAGGACATCTCCCGCGCCGCGCCGAGCATGCGGTCGAGATGGTCGGCGGCCTCGTCGCGGAATGCCAGTCCCTCGAACTCCGGGAGGATCGGCCGGTAGGACTCGAGTACCTTCTGCAGGAGTGGGGCCGCGGCGGCGGTGTCGCCCTGCTGCATCAGGGTTCGCGCCGAGGCCAGGTCCGTGGTCAGCCGGCGCAGGTCGACCTGGTCAGGGGTCGTCGGCAGGCTGTAGCCGGTTCCGTGGGTGAGCAGCACGGTCGAGGGACTACGCGGCTTACGGTCGGGTTCGAGGGCCTTGCGCAACCCCGAGATGTAGGACTGCAGCGACACTTCGGCGCGGTCGGGTGGTGAGTCGCCCCAGATGCCCTCGATCAGCCGGTCGGCACGTAGCGGTGCACCCTCGGCGAGGACGAGCTGCGCGAGTGTGGCCCGCTGCTTGCGGGTGCCGAGTTCGACGGGATCGGAACCGATCTGGGCGCCGAGCCCGCCCAAGACCGTGTACGAGAGTCCGAGCATCAGCGTGAGTGTAATGCTCCACAACCCCTCGAGGGAGGGGTTGAGGACCAGGACCGGTCCTTCGTCCGACAGACGCGGACGCCAGATGTCGGTGGGCGGCGATACCTTTGTCCGCATGACTCTCACAGTGGGCATGATCACCGTCGACACCCTTCAGCCGATGCCGCTCGCCACGTGGTGGGCCGAGGCCCTCGGTGGCCGGATCATCCAGGAGAACGAGGGGTTCTTCGTCGTCGTCTCCCTCGAAGAGGGGGCACCGCTCCTCGCATTCCAGCAGGTCGACGACCCGACCCCGGGGAAGAACCGCATCCACCTCGACCTCACGACCGAAGATCGCGAAACCGAGGTCGAACGACTCATCGCCGCCGGCGCGACGAAGATCGCCGACCGTGAGATGCCCGGTTTCGGCTGGGTGACGCTGGCCGACCCCGACGGCAACCAGTTCTGCGTCGCCGGACGGCACGAGGCCGAGGGGACCTTCGACTGACGTCTAGCCTCGGGGGATGGGATTCACCAGGGCCGAACTCCTCGAGTTCCGGGATCGCACCGTCGACGACCTCGTCGGTGACGACTGTCGATTGCTGTTCGTCGGGATCAACCCCGGCCTGTGGACCGCCGCCACCGGCGCCCATTTCGCGCGCCCCGGCAACCGCTTCTATCCCGCGCTGGCACGCGCCGGGATCGTCGACCGGATCATCGACGCGTCCCGCGGCATGTCCGAGGCCGACGCCGAGTTGCTGACCGGACGAGGAGTCGGCATCACGAACGTCGTCGCCCGGGCGACCGCGACCGCCGCGGAACTCACGGTCGAGGAGTTTCAAGACGGGGGTCGTCGGCTGCGGGAACGTGTGCGTGAGATCCGGCCACGAGTGGTGGCGGTCGCCGGGATCACCGCCTACCGCAGCGCCTTCGGGCGTCGCGACGCGGTGTCGGGTCGCCAGGATGAGACCTGGGACGGGGCCCAGCTCTGGGTGGTCCCGAACCCCAGCGGACTCAACGCGCACGAGACCGTCGACTCGCTGGCCGCCGCGTATCGGGAGGCAGCGGTCGCGGCCGGCGTGGTCTGAGCGGGCGTCGCCGAAATCTGCCCGAAAACGACCCTGGACAGTGCCACGGGCGACCCAGCGTCCGTCGGCTTCTGGAGGGCGGATTCCGGGGGCGCTTCTCAGCCGGACCTTCGGCCGGGTCTCAGAGGTCTTCTGAGTTGAGGATCCGACGCCGCACCGAGAGGAGCTCCACCTCGGGATGGTTGGCGGCGGACCGCTCGACCGCATCGAGCACATCGACGACGTGGGTCCGGTCGGCCGCCACCACGCTCGTGCCGATCACCGCGCGCCGATGCATGTCGAGGTGACCGACCTCGGCCGCAGACACCGAGAACCGTCGTCGGAGTTCGGCGACGATCGGCCGGACGATGGACCGTTTTTGTTTCAGCGAGTGCACGTCACCGAGGCGATAGTCGAACTCGGCGAACCCGATCCACATCAGAACGCGATCAGTGGTCGGTGCGGATCAGCGTCGCCACGTGGTCGGGAACGTACTTGGACAGCGATCGCGGCGGCCGGTGATAGTTGCCCGACTGGATCGGTTTCTTCGGCAACGTCACCTCGGGGCGGGGTACCTCGCCGTACTCGATGTTGTCGAGCAGGTGCGAGATCATGTTGAGCCGCGCGTGCTTCTTCACGTCGGATTCGACGACGTACCAAGGGCTCAGGGCGGTGTCGGTGTGCACCATCATCTCGTCCTTGGCGCGCGAGTAGTCCTCCCAGCGGTACACCGACTCGAGGTCCATCGGGCTCAATTTCCACTGTCGCACCGGATCTTTCATCCGCTGCCGGAACCGCTTGAGCTGTTCGTCGTCGGAGACGGAGAACCAGTACTTGCGCAGGATGATGCCGTCGTCGATGAGCATCTGCTCGAAGATCGGTGTCTGCCGCAGGAATCGGGTGTGTTCCTCGGGCGTGCAGAATCCCATGACCTTCTCGACTCCGGCACGGTTGTACCAGGACCGGTCGAACAGCACGATCTCACCCGGCGCCGGGAGATGCGCGACGTAGCGTTGGTAGTACCACTGCCCGCGTTCACGATCGGTCGGCGCGGGCAGCGCGGCGACGCGTGCGATGCGAGGACTCAGATATTGGGTGATCCGCTTGATGGTGCCGCCCTTGCCCGCGGCGTCGCGGCCCTCGAAGACCACCACCACGCGAGCGCCGGTCTCGCGCACCCATTCCTGGAGCTTGACCAGCTCGGTCTGCAGCCGGAACAGCTCGGCCTCGTAGACATTGTTCGGAATCTTCTGAGGCCTCTGCTTGTCCTTCTTCGCCATGGGAAGAGACTACGGGCTGCGGAGGCGATCAGGAGGTCAGAGCAGCGACGCGTTCGGCTTCGAGTTCCGCGACCGAAGCGTCGATGCGTGCCCGGGAGAACCCGTTGATCTCGAGTCCTTCGACGATCTCCCATTGTCCGTCGACCGAGCGCACCGGGAACGAGCAGACAATGCCCTCGGGCACGCCGTACACGCCCGGTGACGGGAGTGCGGTGGACGTCCAGTCGTCGGCGGGGGTTCCGAGCACCCAGTCACGGACGTGATCGATGGTCGCGTTGGCCGCCGACGCCGCCGAGGACGAGCCGCGCGCCTCGATGATCGCGGTGCCCCGACGTGCGACGGTCGGGATGAAGTCGTCGACGAGCCATTCGCGGTCCGCGGCGAGGTCGGCGCCGCTCCGGCCGCCGACGCGTGCATGGAAGATGTCGGGGTACTGCGTCGCCGAGTGGTTGCCCCAGATGGTGACCCGGCTGATCTCGCCGACCTCGACCCCGGCGCGATGGGACAGCTGGGCGATCGCGCGGTTGTGGTCGAGGCGGGTCAGCGCGGTGAACCGTTGGGGTGGCACCTCGGGAGCGTGGGCAGCGGCCACCGCGGCGTTGGTGTTCGCGGGATTGCCCACGACGATCACCCGGACGTCGTCGGCGGCAACCTCGTTGATGACCGCTCCCTGTAACGCGAAGATGTCGGAGTTGGCCGCGAGCAGATCCGCGCGTTCCATGCCCTTGGACCGTGGGCGAGCGCCGACGAGCAGAGCGAAACTCGCACCGTCGAATGCCTTGCGCGGGTCGTCGAAGACGTCCACGGACTTCAGCAGACCGAACGCGCCGTCGTCGAGTTCCATCGCGGTTCCCACGGCGGCCGGGACCGACTGGGGCAGCTCGAGGAGTCGGAGGGCGATGGGCTGGTCGTGGCCGAGCATGGCGCCGGCGGCGATCCGGAAGACGCTGGCGTACCCGATGCTCCCGGCCGCACCGGTCACGGTGACGACAGCCGGTGCGGAACGTCTCACGAGTACTTTTCCATCAGGAGGACCTGGGTTCCCGGTCCGGAGAGTACGAGTGCGTGGCCCGCCGAGTACCAGGTGAGGGGCTCTCGGGTGAGCGCGGTGATCCACTCGTCGGCGCCGGCGCGTGGACCGGGGCACGCCATCATCGTCGAGGCGAGCGAGCCGACGCGCAGCACCGATCCCTCCACGGTCATCTCACCGACGTGACGGTTGCAGCCGGCGAACAGGGAGATGCGGTTGGCGGCGGTGAAGGTCAACTGGAGGGGGCCGCCGCCGGGGATCTCGGGGCCGGTCACCGCCGTCGACGAGTAGGACTTGCCGACGAAGGGCGGAACCGCAGGCGCGGCGTCACCCCGACCGGCGGCGAACGCACCGAGACCCGACACGAACAACACCGCGCTGACCAGCGCAACAATGCGTAAGCTGATGCGATGTTCGCGGGCTGGGCGGAGTACGCGTGCCGTCTGTCGGCGATCCCCGAGGCTCACGTTCACTACGGTAGCCGACCGGATGGGGGATGCGATATGGCCATCGGAGGTGAGATGTGGTTCCGGTGACCTGCCGAACCGAATATCTGACGGGGCGCCACCACATCTCCGCGGGGGCCGCGTGGATCGTCATGATGGTCGCGATGATCGCGCTCGTCGGGCTGAACATCGCCGGCGTCGACGGTCTGCTCATCTCCGCAGTGGTCGCCGGACTGCTCGCCTTGTCGCTGTTCGCGGCTGCATACGGCCGACTGGGCGAGCGCGGAGCGGTGCTGCTGACCGTCGACGACGACACCGTCTACTTCGGCAACGAGGACCGCACGCTGGTGTCCTACCCCCTGAGCGCGCTGCGCTCGTTCGCGATCGGCGGACCGGCGGACGACACCTCGCCGATGACCGGCCGGCGGGCCCAGCACCTCACCGTCTTCGGACAGAAGTACCTCAAGCTGACCTTCGCGCGAGAACAACCGCGCGCCGGCACCGGAGCCGACGAAGATCTCGACCCCGACTTCTGGCGGGTCGCGATCATCGAGGGCGATCCGGCAGCGTCCGCGGTGATCGACAGGCTACTAGTCCATGCGCCGCAACGTGTTTCGACGGAAAAGAAGGCCGCTCCGCCGAAGGAGAAGGCGTCGGTGGCGACGGTGCCGCCCGACCACGACCCCTCGAACGACGAGCACTCACCCGTCGATCTGCGCCGGCCTCGCATCGCCGACGCGGGATCGGACGAGGCCGCCGAGCGGTTGTGGGAGGAAGCGACGCGGCGCCACGACGAGGTGCTCAGCGCGTACGGGAGCTATGAGCTCGATCCGGCGCTGCTGTTGAAGTATCCCGCGGTCACCGACGTGACCGTCGATCAGACCCAGACCTTCCATCTCGCGCTCGACGAGGCCACCGCCCTGCGCACCGACTCCTACCCGGGCAATCGCGGTCGCGCCGACGCCTACCAGCAGTCGGTGGCTGCCCTGCGGCGTGCCTGGATCGCCTGTGAGAAGCACGGACGACGCATCGGGGCCGGCTACCTCGAACCCGCCGACCAGAACGCCCTCGACACCGCACTCAAGCTGTACAACCATGCCGAGGCGAGCAGCACCCCGGCAGAGCAGGCGACGTACTACGGCCGGGTTCGCGACATCGTCACGACGATGACCGACCGCGGGGTCCTGCATCCGCCGGAGGCGGCGGTCGCTGAACTGAGCGCCGTCACGCGTCGCGCGCTGGAGGCCGGCAAGTCCAACGCGTGACCCGTCGACGATCTCGGGAGGAATCATGCGGGGATACCGCGGCGGGTCAAGACGTTCGCGATCGTCCCGATCGGCTGGCCGCGAGGACGTTTCGGACCGGTCAGCCGGTATGACCCGGAGACCGTCATCCATCGCGATCGCTGGTGACCTCGGGTCGACGGCGCCGTCCCACTCGGAGTCCGGCCGGTGCCGAGTCAGTAGTGCGCGGCCTTGATGAACTGTCCGTCGAGTGAATACATGCCCTTCGACGCGTCGACCCGCGCCATCTCGATGCGGATCACGAAGGCCGTGTCGTCGCGGAGATGCGGCTCGATGACATCGATGGCGACGGCCCCGTGATCGTAGTCGGGGACCGAACCGCGCTTCATCGCGTCGTCGCGCACACGGTCGAACAATCGCGGTGAGATCGCGTCGAAGGAGAAACCGTCGGGCCGGTAGCTTCCCTCGACGCCGCTGACCGCCGGGAACTTGCCCGGCACGATGACGATCTGCCCGTCACTGGTGGATGTCCGGTACTGCATCAGGACACCGCCACTGTTCTGGATGCTGCTGGCGCTGATGATCGGGGTGTTGTCGGCGATACCGCGGATCACGAACTGGTCGAGGGCCGCTGCGTTAGGGGCGATGCCGGCGAGCGGCAGCGCGGCGCGGCCCACCGCGAAAGCGGTGTCGAAGTCCGCGGGGTCGAAGAACGTCGCGACGGTGCCGTCGGAGCGCGCCTCGATCTCGACGTCGTGGATGAAAGCGTCGCCGGGATCGAACGAACCGGTGAGGACGACGGGCTCGTTCGCCGCCGGACGTCGGATCTCGAATCCGTCGAGTTGGGCATCCGGCACGATGGGCGTGACCTCGGCGTGCATGGACCCGACGATGTCGCCCAGCGAACCCGGGTTGATCGAGGCCGCGTCGAAGGTCTTGTCCGCCCGGTCCATGGTGCGGGTCGCCGACGCATTGGAACCCCCGTCCCAGACGTTGATGTTCGTCGCGCGGCCGTTCGTGGGATCGAACACGATGGCCTGATCGGAGGTCGAATCGAGATTGTAGCTCAGGCGCAACAGATTTCGGGTCGCGCCGGGTCCGAGGTAGTCGACGATCTCGTCGAGGAGTCGTTGGTGGCGCTCGGCGAGTGTGGCCTCGGCGTCGTCGGCGTCGTCGATGTCGACGGCCGAACCGAAGGACGGCATCGACGGGACCGAGATCGTCCAGCTCTCGGCGACACCGAAGAGCAGGGCGACGGCCGTCACGAGGGTCACCGCGGGATAGATGACCGCCCACCGGCCGGGGTGGTCGTCGAACTCGGGGGTGTCGGTCTGATCGCGCGGCGGCAACTGGTCGGGCGGCAGCGTCGTGAACGGGCTCGACGCCAGCGCCTGGAAATGCCCCTTGCTCATCGAGGTGATCCATCGCGCCTCGTAGGCGGTGTCATTCGGCGGGTTGACGGTCGCGGTCACCATCGTCGGCTGCATGTCCTCGGCCCCGAGGCTGCTGCGCGTGAGCGCCCCGACCTCGATCTGCGGTGCGTCTCGCGTGACACCGCGCCGGAACTCCGGCAGCTCGGACACCCGCGACGCGCGCGGACTGATCGCGATCCCCAGGAAGACCAGCGGAACACCGAAGGACAAGGCGACCCACCAGGCGTTGAACGCGCCGAGCCCGATACCGGTCGCCACCAGCATCCCGGCCAGGACGGCCCGGACCAGACGTAGGCGTGTCCTGCTCGAGAGGGTCGCGCTCATCAGCCGTCCTAGGGTGAGGGGAGCAGGGGCGAAATGCGTCAGGGGCGAAATCGGTGGACTGATCATAATGTCGCCGACCCTGCGCTACCAGGGGCCGCGTACCGTTGTTGCTGACCTGACGGCGCCGCGAGGCCCGACGGGTCGTGTAGGTGGCCGGGAAACGATCAGGAGAAGTGTTTCGGTGGGAAAGCTGAGCAACAGCATGTGGCGACTTCTGGGCGCCCAGTCGACTCGCAACCAGTCGAAGTCGCTGAGTGTGATCAAGGAGGCCGAGACCCACACCGATTGGGCAGCCGAACTCGCCGACGACGCCTTCGTCGGTGAGGCCGAGAAGCTCGACATCGGGTCCAAGCCCGGCGACCGGGCGAAGTTCCTGGCGCTCGTCCGGGAGGCCGCGGACCGCTCGATCAACCTGCGCCCCTTCGACGTCCAGCTGCAGGGCGCGCTGCGTCTCCTCGAGGGCGACATCGTCGAGATGGCCACCGGTGAGGGCAAGACGCTCGCCGGTGCGATCGCCGCGATCGGGTATGTCCTCGAAGGACACCAGGTCCATGTCATCTCGGTCAACGACTACCTCGCCACCCGCGACGCCGAGTGGATGAAGCCGCTCTTCGACGTCTTCGGCATTGCGGTGCATGCCATCTCGGAGAACTCCAGCCGCGAGGAGCGTCGACGCGCCTACGCCGGCGACGTCACCTACGGTTCGGTCAACGAGATCGGATTCGACGTCCTCCGCGACCAGCTGGCCCTGTCCGAGGCCGACCTCGTCTCACCCAAGCCCGACGTCGCGATCATCGACGAGGCCGACTCGGTGCTCGTCGACGAGGCACTCGTGCCGCTGGTGCTGGCCGGATCGACCGAGACCGAGGTTCCCGACCAGGCCATCCACGACGTGGTGTCGCGGATGAAGAAGAAGCACTACGAGGTCGACGCCGAGGGCCGCAACGTGACGCTCACCGACGAGGGTGCGGCCTTCGTCGAGGAGGAACTCGGCGGGATCAACCTCTACAGCGAGGAACACGTCGGCTCCACGCTCGTGCACGTCAGCATCGCGATGCACGCCCACTACCTGCTGGAACGCGACATCCATTACATCGTCCGCGACGGCGGGGTCCACCTGATCAACGCCTCGCGCGGCCGCGTGGCCCAGCTGCAGCGTTGGCCGGACGGCGTCCAGGCGGCCGTCGAACTCAAGGAGGGGCTCGCCCAGACCGACTCGGGCGAGGTCATCGACACCATCACGGTGCAGGCGCTCATCGGCCGCTACCCGAAGGTGTGCGGCATGACCGGTACGGCGCTCGCCGCCGGAGAGCAGTTCCGGCAGTTCTACGACCTCCGGGTGTCGCAGATCCCGCCGAACACCGAGAACATCCGCACCGATCTGCCCGACCGGGTCTACGACACCAAGGCCAACAAGGTCGAGGCGATCGTGGCCTACGTCAAGGAGATCCACGAGACCGGCCAGCCGGTCCTCATCGGCACCCACGACGTCGCCGAGTCCGAGGAGCTCGCGTACTTCCTCGAGAAGGCGGGTGTGTCGTCGGTGGTCCTCAACGCCAAGAACGACGCGCAGGAGGCGAAGATCATCGCCGAGGCCGGCGCGCTGAACGCGGTGACGGTCTCGACGCAGATGGCTGGTCGTGGTACCGACATCCGGCTGGGCGGCTCGGCCGACGACGCCGCCGCCCGCGACGCGGTCGTCGAGCTCGGTGGACTGTGCGTGGTCGGCACCGGACGGCACGACACCGAGCGTCTCGACAGCCAGTTGCGGGGTCGCGCCGGACGCCAGGGCGACCCCGGCACGTCGGTCTTCTTCTCCAGCCTCGAGGACCCGGTCGTCACCAAGAACCTCGCGTTCAAGCGTGATCCGGTGTCGCCCAACGAGGACGGCTCGATGGGCAGCAAGGGCATCGACCTCATCGAGCAGGCGCAGCGGATCGCCGAGGGCGTCCGCCTGGAGTTGCACGCCAACACCTGGCGCTACAACAAGCTCGTCAACCAGCAGCGCGACATCATCGTCGACCGGCGCATGAAGATCCTCACCACGGACACCGCGCTCGACGAGCTCGCCGAACTCGAACCGGAGCGCTACGCCGAACTGACGGGGGAGAAGCCCACGACGTCGGGCGACGCGGAGAAGTCGGACGAAACGTCGAAGGCCGCCACCGAGACCGTGCCGCGAGAGGTGCTGAGCCAGGCGGCCCGCGAGATCGTGCTCTACCACCTCGACCGTGCGTGGGCAGACCATCTCGCGTTCGTCTCCGATGTCCGGGCGAGCATCCATCTGCGGTCGTTGGGTAAGGAGAGCCCGCTCGACGAGTTCCACCGGATGATCCTCGCGGAGTTCTCCGATCTGCCCGCCAAGGCGCTCGAGAAGGCACGGGAGACGTTCCGGGAGGCCGAGATCACCGCGGACGGAGTCGACCTCGGTTCCTCGGATCTGCACCGCTCGACGACGACGTGGACCTACATGGTCCACGACAACCTCTTCTCCTCCGGCGGGGCGAAGACGCTGCAGGGCATCATCGGGATCTTCCGGTGACCGAACCGGAGGCGGCACCCACGCCGGCTCCGGACCGGATCGTGACGGTGCCGAACGCGCTCAGCGTGCTTCGGCTCGTCCTCATCCCGGTCTTCCTCTGGCTGCTGCTCGTCGAGAAGGCCGACGGGTGGGCGTTCGCGGTGTTGATCTTCTCCGGGGTCTCCGACTGGCTCGACGGGAAACTCGCGCGGCTGCTCGATCAGTCCTCGCGGATCGGGGCCCTGCTCGACCCGGCGGCCGACCGGCTGTACATCGTGATCATCCCGCTGGCCTTCGGCGTGCGGGAGTTCATCCCGTGGTGGCTCATCGGCATCATCATCGGGCGCGACGTACTGCTGTTCGCCACGGCACCGCTGCTGCGCTCGCGCGGTGTGTTCGCACTCCCGGTGCTCTACATCGGCAAGGCGGCGACCTTCGCGCTGATGAGCGCGTTCCCGTGGCTGCTCGCCGGACAGATCGATGCGGTGAGCGGCTTCGCCTACCCGATCGGGTGGGCGTTCATGATCTGGGGCGTGGGGCTCTACCTGTGGTCCTTCGTCCTGTACTGGTATCAGACGATCCTGGTGATGCGACACATGCCGTCGCGCCGTCAGGCCGACACCTCCCCAGACAGTAGAGTCTGACGGGAACGAAAGGGGCCCTTGTGACCGACAGCAAAGTGCCAGAAGACCTGCGCTATACCGCAGAACATGAGTGGATCGAGAAGATCGGGCCGACGGCCGTGCGCATCGGCATCACCGACTTCGCGCAGGATGCGCTCGGCGACGTGGTGTTCGTGCAGCTGCCCGACTCCGGTGCAGAGGTCACCGTCGGCGAGTCCTTCGCCGAGGTCGAGTCGACCAAGAGTGTCTCCGACATCTTCGGGCCGTTGACCGGTACCGTCAGCGCGGTCAACGACGCACTGGACGCCTCACCGGAACTGGTCAATTCGGACCCGTACGGTGAGGGCTGGCTGGTGGAGATCGAGGCCGCCGACGAGGCGACCCTCGACGAGCAACTGGGTGATGTTCTCGACGCCGCGGGCTACCGCGCCGTCATCGAAGGGTAGGACTTCCCGCCGATACGCCCCGGTGGCTCTGATCGACCTGGCTGATCGCCCCGGTGACGATATGATCGACCGTGCCGGAGTCGACTCGCTCGCCGGTGCGATCGACATGACCGGTACGGTTACGGCAGTGGGAAAGAGGCGTGACGTGAACCAACTTCGCGATCATGCACCGAGATCTACCCGTCCGCACATGTCATGTAGATTCAACCGGCCATCGTGGCGAGAGCCGACTCCGAGCCGACGCGAGACCGCGATCGGGACCGGAGACGTGGACGGCCGGACAGTGCGGCTGGCCGAACAGTGCGGTGTGCACTGACAGTGCGATTGCACTGACGACGACGAAGGAGAAGTGGTGAGCGAAAACGACAGGGACTTCGAGGCGCCGGTGGAGACCACCTCGGTGTTCCGGGAGGAGTTCATCAATGAACTCGATGCCGGAACCAGCACCTCGAGTGAGCCGGCCGAGACGGGAGTCGAGCGACTCGCTCCCGGGACCGCGCTGCTTGTCGTGAAGCGGGGACCCAACGCGGGATCGCGGTTCCTCCTCGACCAGCCGACGACCTCCGCAGGTCGGCATCCCGACAGCGACATCTTCCTCGACGATGTGACGGTCAGCCGTCGTCACGCGGAATTCCGTCTCGGCGACAACGAGTTTCAGGTCGTCGACGTGGGCAGCCTCAACGGCACCTACGTCAACCGGGAGCCCGTCGACACCGCATCGCTGAGCAACGGCGACGAAGTCCAGATCGGCAAGTTCCGTCTGGTCTTCCTCAGCGGACCACGCGACGAAGCCGACGCCTGATACGTCGTGACGGCGTCCACAGCCCCCCGCGGCGAGGGATCGATGTCCATCGGCACGGTCCTCGCCCAGTTGCGTGATGACTTCCCAGACATCACGATCTCGAAGATCCGGTTCCTGGAATCGGAGGGTCTGGTGACCCCGGAGCGGGCGCCGTCCGGCTATCGGCGATTCAGCGAAGCCGACTGTGAACGGTTGCGCTTCGTACTGACCGCCCAGCGGGACCGGTATCTCCCGCTGAAGGTCATCAAGGAACAGCTCGACGCGATCGACAACGGGAACGGTGGCTTCGGTTCCGGCGGGACCGTGGCGTTGTCCACGGCCCGCGGCACCGTGGCCCCCGCAACCGATTTCGGTGCGCGCGCCGGGCGGGTGTCCCGGGAGACGCTGATCGAGCGCACGGGCGTCGACTCGGCGTTCGTGACCGAACTGCAGCGCAACGGACTGCTGACCCCCGGACCGGCCGGCTTCTTCGACGAGGATGCGGTGCGCCTCGTCGAGGCCGCCGCGGCGCTGGCCAGCTATGGACTCGAGACGCGCCATCTGCGTGCCTTCAAGGTGTCCGCGGACCGGGAGGCCGGTCTGGTCGCCCAGATCGCCAACCCCATAGCCAAGGGCAAGGGGACCGGTGCGCGAGACCGCGCCGAGGAACTCGTCCGCGAGATCGCGGCGCTGTCGGTGACCCTGCACACGCAGTTGGTCAAGTCGGCCGTCCGCGACGTGCTCGACTGAACTCTTCCTCGACCAGCACACTCCGCGTTCCCCGGGGTCCTCATCGGGCCGGAATGATCGTGTCGCGCAGCAGCGAGTCGGCCGCCGTGTATCGCCTGAGCGGTGTAGCGTCGAGGTCATCAATCGATCGCCCTACGAGGCGTCTGGGAGGTGCGAGATGAGCGAGATGCGTGTGGTGGGCATCAGGGTCGAGCCCCCGCAGAGTCAGCCCGTGCTCCTACTCCGTGAGGTCGACGGCGAGCGCTACCTGCCGATCTGGATCGGACAGAGTGAGGCCGCGTCGATCGCCTTGCGTCAGAAGGGGATCGAGCCGCCCCGCCCGCTGACCCACGACCTGATCGTGAACCTCATCCGCGAGTTCGGCCAGACGCTCCTCGAGGTGCGCATCGTCGACATGCAAGAGGGCACCTTCTATGCCGAGATGATCTTCTCGGGCGATCTCCGGGTGTCCGCGCGGCCGTCGGATTCCATCGCCGTCGCGATGCGTGCCGAGGTGCCGATCATCGCCGACGAAGAGGTCCTCGCCGAGGCCGGTCTGCTGATCCCGGAAGAGGAGCCCGAGGACGCCACCGCCGAGTCGGTCGACGGGACCAAAGAGGACGAGGTCGAGAAGTTCAAGGAATTCCTCGACAACGTCTCGCCCGACGATTTCAAGGCCAGCGGCGCCTGAGGCTGTACCCGGTCACGGAACGGCAACCGAGAGGTCACCGTATGTCTCAATCTCAACTTGAGGTTGAGCCACATGGCGCGTCGCGTTGATCCGGTGTCCCGCGCGGCATAGCGTCAAACCCGACATCGAGCACCACTCACGGGCCGATGAAGATGTGATCGGCTGACCCGAGCAGGGCCTGGACCGCGTACTGTGGACGTGGATGTCAGGCATGTGATGCGGCATCCGGTCCGAGCTTTGCGAGGGAGACATCAAGTGGGCGATCGTCCGGTCGACAGTGAAGTGACGTCGAGCGACCCGTCACCCGACCACGCTGTGTCCGATCGCCCCGCGGGCCCGACCCAGGGCAGCCTCGAGGAGATCGCACCGGGTCTCTTCCCCGACGACACCGTGCCCGACGAGCTCGTCGGCTACCGCGTGCCGAGTGCCTGCCAGATCGCCGGCATCACCTACCGCCAGCTCGACTACTGGGCTCGCACCTCGCTGGTCGTCCCGTCGATCCGCGGCGCCGCCGGCTCGGGCAGCCAGCGTCTGTACTCGTTCAAGGACATCCTCGTCCTCAAGATCGTCAAGCGACTGCTCGACACCGGCATCTCGCTGCAGAACATCCGTGTCGCCGTCGACCACCTCCGCAAGCGTGGCGTCGAGGATCTGGCGAAGATCACCCTGTTCTCCGACGGCACGACCGTCTACGAATGCACCTCCGCCGAAGAGGTGGTCGACCTCCTCCAGGGTGGGCAGGGAGTGTTCGGCATCGCGGTCAGCGGTGCGATGCGCGAGCTGACCGGCACCATCGCCGATTTCCCGGGGGAACGCGCCGACGGCGGCGTCAGCGAGACGGCACCCGAGGACGAGCTCGCGGCGCGACGCAAGAGCCGCACCCGTCGCACCGGTTAGCACCGCCCCTCACAGCATCCCGTCACGTGATCCTCACGACTCTCGCGATGTCGTCTGGACCAACACGGCAACGACCTGCGTACACTGGTGCGCGCGTCGCTACGCCACGGGAGAGCGTCACCGAGCAGTACGGGTGACCGCCGAAGGAGCAACACCTCTCCGTCAAACTCTCAGGCACCCGGACCGTGGTGGTGACGGCGTCTCTGGAAAGTGACGATCAGTCGTCCGCCCACGGTGAAAGGTCGTCACGCAACGTCGCGTGGCACCGAATCTCTCAGGCGTCCTCCCGGCCACCGGCCGGCGACATGACAGAGGGGGAGGGCGAGCCTGCCGGCACCGCGCCGGCGCCTGCGAGAGGTTGCCCTCATCATGCCCTCAGCCGACCCGTCGTCAGCGCCAGTCACCTTCGTGGACCGCCACGTCGGACCCGACCCCGACGAGACGCAGCGCATGCTCTCGGTGATCGGTGTGTCGTCGCTCGACGAACTGGCCCATCGCGCCATCCCCGCGGTCATCGCGGACGAACTCGACTCGAACGTGCTGGGCGCACTGCCGCAGCCGCAGAGTGAGAGCGAGGTGCTCGCCGAGCTCAGCGGGCTCGCGGCCCGTAACACCGTGGCCCGTTCGATGATCGGCCTCGGCTACTACGGCACCCACACGCCCGGCGTCATCCTGCGCAACGTCCTGGAGAACCCGGCCTGGTACACCGCGTACACGCCGTACCAGCCGGAGATCAGCCAGGGACGCCTCGAGGCGCTGCTGAACTTCCAGACCATGGTCGCCGACCTCACCGGCATGGAGGTGGCGAACGCGTCGATGCTCGACGAGGCCACCGCGGCCGCCGAGGCGATGACGTTGCTTCGGCGCGCCGGCAAGTCCAAGTCGCCACGTGTCGTCGTCGACGCCGATCTCTTCCCGCAGACCCGTGCGGTGATCGAGACCCGCGCCGAGCCGCTCGGCATCGCGGTCGTCGAGGCGTCGCTGGATTCGGAGCGGCCGGACCACGGCCTGCCCGACGGCGACTTCTTCGGCGTCATCCTGCAGGTGCCCGGCGCGTCGGGCCGCATCGTCGACGCCGCTCCGATCATCGCCGCCGCGCACGAACGTGGCGCCCTGGTCGCGGTCGGTGGCGACCTCCTCGCACTGACGCTCATCACGCCGCCGGGGGAGCAGGGCGCGGATGCGTGCTTCGGCACCACGCAGCGTTTCGGCGTGCCGATGGGCTTCGGCGGTCCGCACGCCGGTTACCTCGCGGTCGGTTCGAAGCACGCCCGCCAGCTGCCGGGGCGACTGGTCGGCATCTCCAAGGACGCCGACGGCAACCTCGCCTACCGCCTGGCCTTGCAGACCCGTGAGCAGCACATTCGCCGTGAGAAGGCCACCAGCAACATCTGTACGGCGCAGGTTCTGCTCGCCGTGATGGCCGCAATGTACGCGTCATACCACGGACCGGAGGGGCTCCGGGCCATCGCGCGCCGCACCCACGACGCCGCGGTCCGCCTGGCGAACTCGCTGGCGGCGGGCGGCTTCTCGGTCGCACACGGCTCGTTCTTCGACACCGTCGAGGTCCGTGCTCCCGGCCAGGCCGATGTGATCATCGCCCAGGCTCGCCGCGAGGGCATCAACCTCCGCCGCGTCGACACCGACACCGTCTCCATCGCCTGCGACGAGACCACCACCGAGGCCGACCTCGACGGTGTACTGCGGGCGTTCGGCGCCACCGGTGTGCAACCGCTCGACTTCGCCCAGCCCATCGAGAACCGCACCAGCGAGTACCTGACGCACCCGGCGTTCAACCGGTACCGCACCGAGACGGCGATGCTGCGCTACCTGCGGGCCTTGTCCGACAAGGACATCGCGCTCGACCGCAGCATGATTCCGCTCGGCTCCTGCACCATGAAGCTCAACGCGACCACGGAGATGGAACCCATCACCTGGCCCGGGTTCGCCGGTCTCCACCCGTTCGCGCCGGTGGAGGACACCGTCGGCATCCGCGAGCTGATCTCCACCCTCGAGGACTGGCTCGTCGCCGTCACCGGCTACGACCGCGTGAGCCTGCAGCCGAACGCGGGGTCGCAGGGTGAGTTCGCCGGACTGCTCGCGATCCGGGGGTACCACCGCAGCCGGGGCGACATCGACCGCGACATCTGCCTGATCCCGTCGAGCGCCCACGGCACCAACGCCGCGTCGGCGGTCATGGCGGGCATGCGCGTCGTCGTGGTCGGCTGCCGGGAGAACGGCGACGTCGATCTCGAGGATCTGCGCGCGAAGATCGCCGCGAACGAGGGCCGGATCGCGGCCATCATGATCACCTACCCGTCGACGCACGGCGTTTTCGAGCACGACATCCGCGACATCTGCGGTGCCGTCCACGACGCCGGCGGCCAGGTCTACGTCGACGGTGCCAACCTCAACGCCCTGGTCGGCGTGGCACGTCCGGGTCATTTCGGCGGCGACGTCAGCCACCTGAACCTGCACAAGACCTTCTGCATCCCGCACGGCGGCGGCGGCCCGGGCGTGGGTCCGGTTGCGGTACGCGAGCACCTCGCACCGTTCCTGCCCGGGCACCCCCTCGCCGACGAATTGCCCGGCACCGCGACCATCGCCGCGGCACCGTACGGGTCGGCGACGATCCTGCCGATCACCTACGCCTACATCGCGATGATGGGTGCGGCCGGTCTACGCCGGGCGACGCTGACGCCATCACCGCGGCGAACTACGTCGCCAAGCGGCTCGGCGACCACTACCCGGTGCTCTACACCGGCGAGGGCGGCTTCGTCGCGCACGAGTGCATTCTCGACCTCAGGGCGATCACCAAGGAGACCGGCGTTTCGGTCGACGATGTGGCAAAGCGCCTGGCCGACTATGGTTTCCACGCGCCGACCATGAGCTTCCCGGTGGCCGGCACGTTGATGGTCGAGCCCACCGAGAGCGAGAATCTCGACGAGATCGACGCGTTCTGCGACGCCATGATCGCCATCCGCGAGGAGATCGACCGGGTCGGCAGCGGCGAGTGGCCGGTCGACGACAACCCGCTGCGCGGGGCACCGCACACCGCCGAGGCGCTGGTGGGCGAGTGGGACCACCCGTACTCGCGAGAGATCGCGGTCTACCCGCAGGGACTCCCGTCGGCCGGTGCCCGGGCCAAGGTGTGGCCCTCGGTGCGTCGTATCGACGGCGTGTACGGCGACCGCAACCTGGTGTGCAGCTGCGCGCCGATCGAGGCCTACAGCAGCTGAGGGCTACCCGCCCGCGGTTCCCGAAGGTGCCGGCGAGACCGCAGAGCTCGCCGGCACACTCGTCGGTCCGTAGACGACGCGGTTGATGGCGACGATCGCGCCGTCCTCCGGCGTGGGCATCGGATCGCGGGTTCGCGGGAAGGTGACCGTGGCGGTGGCCGACGGCATCGGGGCGTCGCCGCGGAAGCCGAGTTCGGTGAGCAGCTTCAGCTGTTCGGGCTGTGATGCGTAGGAGATGAAGTCCGCGACCGCGTCGGCCGCGACGTCTCCGACCTCCGGGCCGGAGAGACGGATGATCGGGTAGTCCGCGATCGGCGTCGGTCCGGACGGGATCACCTCTGACAGCCGCGCGGGCTGGTCGGTCTTGGTGATCTGGTACAGCCGCTGCTCGGTGATCGGCACGGCGTGGATCTCGGCTTTGGCCGGGTCGGCGGCATTGGCGATCGCGGTGGCCGCGCCCTGCGGGGTTCCATCGGGCGAGAGCGGCGCGCCGCCGAGCATCGCCTTCACGCTGGAGGTCACCCGCGGCGACTCGGCGTCGGCGGTGGTCAGCGGGCCGGTCGTCCGTGTCACGCGGGTGGCGACGGCCTGCGCCGCCAGTGCACTGGCATCGGACTGGGCGCCGATCGGCATCGCCATGCGCAACGAGCCCCAGCCCTGCAGGCCGAACTCGGTGAGCGAGGCGTCGCGTTGCTGCAGGAGCGGGATCTGCGACCAGTCGAGCTGGTCGCCGGCGGCCTTGGCGAGTTCGGGCGAGACCGCGAGAACGACCGGTGTCGAGACGAGTGAACGGGAGTTGCCCTCGATCAGATCGGGTTTGGCCGTGGCCAGATCCGCCGACCACACCGACGACTGCGGCACCCAGGCAGCGGGGTAGGCACCCATCGACTCGGCGTCCCACTTCCCGGTCAGGCCGTCGAGGGTGATCTTCGCGTCGCCGGGCCGGACGGCGATGGTGACGCAGTGGTCGCGGACCACCGGTTTCGTGTTCGTGAAGGAGGTCGCGATCGCGGCGAGCCCGGGTGCGATGTCGGGGTCGGCGATGATCGGCACCGACGTGGCGCCCTCGACGCATTGGGCGGCGGCGTCGTCGGCCTGCCGGTTGATGCGGTCACCGAGGTCGCGCCAGGTGACCACGATGGCGGCGACGAGCAGAATCGACAGCAGTGCGAAGACGACACCTCGGCTGACGCCACGGTTGCGGATACTCTCGCCGCGGTTCCGATGATGTGCCAACGCCGATGCCCTCCCTGCTCTGAGCGTGCTGTCCCCGGGCTCCACCCGGTCGATGTGCAGCGCAGGGTACGACGATACGCCGTGCCGGTCCACCGGGGACCGGCACGGTCGTATCAGTGCGTCGTGACCGAGGTGTCAGCCGGCCGCGTTGGCGGCCTTGTACTCGCGGCGACGGCGATGCAGGATCGGCTCGGTGTAGCCGCTGGGCTGCGTCGTGCCCTCGAGGATCAGCTCCTTGGCCGCCTGGAAGGCGATGTTGGAGTCGAAGTCCGGGGCCATCGGCTTGTAGGCCTTGTCGCCGGCGTTCTGGCGGTCGACGACCGGGGCCATCCGCTCGAGCGATGCGACGATGTCGGCCTCGGAGACGATGCCGTGGCGCAGCCAGTTCGCCAGCAGCTGGCTGGAGATACGCAGGGTGGCGCGGTCCTCCATCAGTGCGACGTCGTGGATGTCGGGCACCTTCGAGCAGCCGACGCCGGCATCGATCCAGCGGACCACGTAGCCCAGGATCGACTGGCAGTTGTTGTCGAGTTCCTGCTGCTTCTCCTCGTCGGACCAGTCGGTCTTCGCGGCCAGCGGCACGGTGAGGATGTCGTCGACCGACGCCGGGTCGCGCTTGGCGATCTCGTCCTGACGTTCGAAGAC
The DNA here is from genome assembly GCF_001942325.1 of Gordonia sp. CNJ-863. Taxonomy (NCBI): domain Bacteria; kingdom Bacillati; phylum Actinomycetota; class Actinomycetes; order Mycobacteriales; family Gordoniaceae; genus Gordonia; species Gordonia sp. CNJ-863. The sequence goes on along the minus strand of NZ_MKKG01000004.1, from coordinate 52,617 downwards.
GTCGACCTGGTGGTAGTGCAGCGCGTGCAGGGTCGCGGCGGTCGGCGAGGGCACCCATGCGGTGGTGGCGCCGGCCTTGGGGTGACCGATCTTCTGCTCGAGCATGTCGGCCATCAGGTCCGGCATGGCCCACATGCCCTTGCCGATCTGCGCCTTGTGCTGCAGGCCGGCGTGCAGGCCGGTGTCGACGTTGAAGTCCTCGTACGCCGCGATCCACTTCTGCTTTTTCATCTCGGCCTTGCGCACCATGCGCCGGCCTCCATGGAGGTGTGGATCTCGTCGCCGGTGCGGTCGAGGAAGCCGGTGTTGATGAACACCACGCGCTCCGAGGCGGCCTTGATACATGCCTTCAGGTTGACCGTGGTGCGGCGTTCCTCGTCCATGATGCCGACCTTGAGCGTGTTGGCGGGCAGGCCGAGCACCTGCTCGACGCGACCGAACAGCTCGACGGTGAAGGCGACCTCGTCGGGGCCGTGCATCTTCGGCTTCACGATGTAGACCGAACCGGTCCGCGAGTTCTGCAGACCCTCTGCGCTCAGGCCGTGGATGCCGATCAGCGAGGTGACCAGGCCGTCGAGGATGCCCTCGGGAACCTCATTGCCGTCGGCGTCGAGGATCGCGTCGTTGGTCATCAGGTGACCGACGTTGCGCACGAACAGCAGCGAACGGCCGTGGAGGTCGAAGCCGGTGCCGTCGGGAGCGGTGTACTCGCGGTTGCCGTTGAGCACACGGGTGAAGGTCTTGCCACCCTTGGTGACCTCTTCGGACAGATCGCCCTTGTTCAGGCCCAGCCAGTTGCGGTAGCCGGTGACCTTGTCCTCGGCGTCGACCGCGGCGACCGAGTCCTCGAAGTCCATGATCGTGGTGATCGCGGACTCGACGACGACGTCCTTGATGCCGGCCGGATCGGTGGAACCGATCGGCGAGGAGGGATCGATCTCGATGTCGAGGTGAAGACCGTTGTTGCGCAGCAGGATCGAGGACGGTGAGCCGGCGTCGCCGCGGTAGCCGACGAAGGCGGCCGGATCGGCCAGCGTCGAGGTCGCGCCCCCGTCGAGGGTCACCTGCAGGGCGCCGTCCTGAACGGCGAAGGACCGCACGTCGGTGTAGCTGCACTGCTCGAGCGGGACCGCCTTGTCCAGGAAGTCCTTGGCGTAGGCGATGACCTTGTCGCCGCGCACCTTGTTGTACGACGAACCCTTCTCGGCGCCGTCGGTCTCCGGGATCGCGTCGGTGCCGTACAGGGCGTCGTAGAGCGAACCCCAGCGGGCGTTGGAGGCGTTCAGCGCGAACCGGGCGTTGAGGACCGGCACGACCAGCTGCGGACCGGCGGTCTCGGCGATCTCGCGGTCCACATTGCCGGTGGTGATCTGGAAGTCGGCCGGGACCTCGGCGAGGTAACCGATCTCGGTCAGGAAGGACTTGTAGGCGTCGAAATCCGCAGAGCCCGGGGTGAGGTCGGCGCCTGGTGATCGCGGTGCCAGGCGTCGATCTTGGTTTGCAGATCGTCGCGGACGGCGAGCAGCTCACGGTTGCGTGGGGCGAGGTCGGCGATCACCGATGCCGCACCCGACCAGAAGGCGTCGGCCTCTACACCGGTACCGGGCAACGCCTCGTTGTTGATGAAGTCGTACAGGACGGAAGCGACCTGCAACCCGTTGACGGTGATCCGGTCCGACATGATTGCCTTTCTCGAGCGAATGAAGACGACATCCATGCTACTAGCCGGTAACGCTGAACCGTACAGGCGTCCTGTTTAGGCGTGGCGAGCGATCTCGGCCAGGTGCGTACACCGCCCCAACACCTCCGCGCGGAGTTGTGTTCCGGCGTCGGCGATGGCCGATTGTTCCCGGACGTATTCGGCTCGTCCGGCGGGGGTCTCGATCGGGACCGGCTCATATCCCAGGTGGCGCAGGTCGTACGGACTCGCACGCATGTCGAGGTCACGAGCGCGCAGCGCCAGTTCGAAGCAGTCGACGGTGAGGTCGGCGGGCAACAGCGGCGCCAGGGTGAAGCAGTGCCGGTAGAGGTCCATGGTCGCGTGCAGGCACCCCGGCTGTTCGTGGTCGATCTGCGACGCACGGTTCAGCTCGTTCTCGTTGCGCGGCCGCGCCGGCTCGGTGAAGAAGCGGTACGCGTCGAAGTGCGTGCAGCGCAACGGCATCTGTTCGACGACCCGGTCGGTGCCGGCGGCACCCAGACGCAAGGGGATGTCGTGCCGGGTCTCGTCGGTGCGGTAGACCATGGCCCACTCGTGGAGCCCGAAGCAGCCCAGCCGGGCCGGACGCGCGGCGGTGGCGTCGAGCAGATCCACCGTGGCCTGCAGTGCGTCGCGGCGGCGTCGGACGTAGTCGATGCCCACGTGCACACCGGAGTCGGCACGTTCGTAGCCGCGCAGGGGCAGGAACTCGTCGGCGTCCTCGAGACGCACGCCGAAGCCCGGATGCCAGCGCAGCACATGGGACGGCCGCGACGAGTAGTAGGTGAACAGGAAGTCGACGACGGGATGCTTGCCGCCCTTGCGGCGCGCCTCCAGGTACGGACCGATGAGCGCGTCGACGCGTCCCTGATGCTCGTCGCGCCGGGCCCGCCACTCGCGGCCCGTCAACACGGTCTGCTCTTCCACGTGCGCGGTCACGGTCGTCACACCCGGTGGGTCTCGTCCCGGACGTTGCCGACGAACTCCTCGACGAGGTCGGCGAGCGGGACGATGCCGATCGTGCGGCCGTTGTCGTCAACGACGGCGCCCAGGTGCGAGCTGGTGCGGCGCAGCACGGTGGTCGCCTCGTCGAGGGGTGTGTTGGACGCGATGACCGGCAGCGGGCGGATCTTGTCGACACCGATGATGGTGTCCGGGCCGATGTGCTCGTCGAGGATCTCGTCGAGGACGTCCTTCAGATGCAGGTAACCGGTGAACGTGCCGTCGGATCCGCGGACCGGGAAGCGGGAGAACCCGGTCTCGCTGACGGCCTTCTCGACGGCGCCGAGTGTCGGGCCGATCCCGCCGGTCGCCGACACCTGGACCTTGACGCTGCGCATCTTCTCGAGGGGGATCATCACCTCGGCGACGGTGCGGCCGATGGACTGCAGAGCGCGGGTGAGGCGCTCGTGTTCCTCGGCATCGATGAGACCTTCCTGCTTGGACTCGCCGAGCATCTGCGCCAGCTCGCCCAGCGACACCGTGGACTCGAGTTCGTCCTTCGGTTCCACGCGCATCAGGCGCAGCGAGATGTTGGCGAGCCAGTTGTAGAAGGAGATGAGCGGACGCACCAGGCGGATGAACATCAGGTGCACCGGGACCAGCAGCATCGCCGCCGACTCGGGTCCCGCGAGGGCGATGTTCTTCGGCACCATCTCACCCAGCAGGATGTGCAGCACCACCACCAGCGACAACGCGATGGCGAACGAGATCGGGTGCAGCAGCGCGTGCGGCACGTGCGCGAGTTCCAGCGGTTTCTCGATGAGGTGCGCGACCGCGGGTTCGCCGACGCGGCCGAGCAGGATCGAACAGATCGTGATGCCCAGCTGGGCGCCGGCCAGCATCAGCGACAGGTTCTCACCGGCCTTGATGACGGTTCGTGCACGACTCTTGCCGCTCTCGGCCAACGCCTCGAGCCGGTCGCGGCGCGCCGAGATCAGCGAGAACTCGGCGCCGACGAAGAAGGCGTTGCCGCCCAGCAGTGCGAAGGCGAGGACGACAGCCCAGAGGTCACCCATCTCCGGCCTCCGTGTCTCGTGGCTCGTCGCCGAGGGAGTCGCCGGCGGGGGCCGGTCGCAATGCGACGACGTCGATGCGTCGGCCGTCCATCTGGGCGACGGTGGCCCGCCAGGTGATGTCGTCGCGGGCTTCGGGCATCTCGGGCGAGTCGTCGTCGCCGTCGCCGACCGGGGAGCGGCGGGGCAGGTCGACGACGTCGTCGACCGTGGGAATGCGTCCGAGGCAGTACATGATCAGGCCGCCGAGCGTGTCGTACGGACCGTCGGGGGCGTGATAGCCGGTCGCGTCGTAGAGCTCGTCGATGCGCAGCAGCCCCGCACAGAGATAGCCGTTGCCGTCGATCGCGACGTCGGCGCGCTCGTCGTCGTGTTCGTCGGTGACGTCGCCGAGGATCTCCTCGATGAGGTCCTCGGTGGTGACGATGCCCGCGGTCCCGCCGTATTCGTCGATGACGACGCACAGCTCCATGCCGTCGGCGCGGATGCGTTGCATCAGAGCGTCGCCGTCGAGGCTGGCGGGGACGCGCGGCACGCTGCGTGCGATCGAGGTGACGCGCGTGGTGGCCTGACGCTCGGGCGGGATGGTGAACGCCTGCTTGATGTGGACCACGCCGACGAGGTCGTCGAGGTCACCGTCGACGACGACGGGGAAACGCGAGTGCCCGGTGCGCGACGACGCCATCACGAGATCGCGGACGGTGTCCTCGCGGTCGAGGGTGTCGATGGTGACTCGCGGCGTCATCAGATCCTCGGCGGTCAGCTCACCGAAGCGCAGCGAACGGTCCACCAGCGTGGCGGTCTGCTCGTCGAGCGCGCCGCGCCGGGCCGAGTTGCGGACCAGCGACACGAGTTCCTGCGGTGAGCGGGCCGAGGCGAGCTCGTCGGTCGGTTCGATGCCCAACCGGCGGACGATCCAGTTCGCGGTGCCGTTGAGTCCGTTGATCGCCCAGCGGAAGACCGCGGAGAACGCCGTCATCGGACCCGATGTGGCACGGGCGACGGCCAGCGACTTGGCGATCGCGAGATTCTTCGGGATCAGCTCACCCAGGACCATCGACAGCGACGTGGCGATGACGAGAGCGAGGATCAGCGACGTCGCCGAGGCGACCGAGGGACTCACCCCGGCCGCTTCCAGCGGCGGCTTGATGATGCGGGCGAGGACGGGTTCGGCGATGTAGCCGGTGATCAGCGTGGTGATCGTGATGCCGAGCTGGGCGCCGGACAACTGGAACGACAGCGTCGAATGCGCGCGCTGCACCAGCCGTGCGCGCCGGTCCCCGCGCTTGGCCACGTCCGCCGAGATCGTCGAGCGTTCCAAGGCGGTCAACGAGAACTCGGCAGCGACGAACAGCGCCGTGCCCAGCGTGAGGGCGATGAAGCCGATCAGGCTGGCGACGAGAAGCAGGATCTCCACGTCACCACCCGCCCGGCAGGGGACGCCCTTCGGCGAAACCGGCGGGCGACTGGACTCCGAGGACGACCTTGTCGTGCAGTTCCCGCAGGTTCCTGGCCCCCGTATAGGTTGCGGTGCTGCGAATCCCGGAACAGATGTGGTCGATGAGGTCCTCGACGCCGGGACGATCGGGATCGAGCCGGATCCGGGACGACGAGATGCCCTCCTCGAAGAGACTCTTGCGGGCACGGTCGTACGGGCTGTCGCCGGTCGACCGCGCGGCCACCGCCCGCTTCGACGCCATACCGAAACTCACCTTGTACGGGCCCTGCTCGTCCTCGAGGAGATCGCCGGGTGATTCGTGGGTGCCCGCGAACCACGAGCCCACCATCACGTTCGACGCACCGGCCGCCAGCGCCAGGGCGATGTCGCGCGGATGACGGACACCGCCGTCGGCCCACACCGACGCACCGTGACTCGCTGCGACCCCGGCACATTCGGCCACCGCGGAGAACTGCGGCCGACCCACGCCGGTCATCATCCGGGTGGTGCACATCGCGCCCGGGCCGACGCCGACCTTGATGATCGACGCGCCGGCGGCGATGAGGTCGAGGGTGCCCTCCGCGGAGACCACGTTGCCCGCCGCGATCGGGACACCGAGTCCCGCATCGGCGACCGACTTCAGTGCGGTCAGCATCTTCTCCTGATGCCCGTGCGCGGTGTCCATGACGAGCACATCGGCACCGGCCGCGACGAGCGCGCGGGCCTTGCCGACCACGTCGCCGTTGATCCCGACGGCCGCGGCGATCCGCAGCTTGCCGGACGCGTCGACGTTCGGTTCGTAGATCGCGTGGCGCAGCGCGCCCACGCGGTTCAGGAGACCCGCCAGCTTGCCGTCGGCGTCGACGAGCACGGCGACGCCGAGGTGGAGGTCGCCGAGCGCGTCGAACACCTCGCGGGGCGGGGTGTCGACGGGCAGGGTGACGATGTCGGGGTCGAGGACCTCGCGGACCCGGGCGAAGCGGTCGACGTCGCGGCACCGCTTCTCGGTGACGACACCCACCGGGCGTCCGTCCTCGGCGACGACCGCGACGCCGTGGGATCGCTTGGGGATCAACGCGACCGCATCGGACACCGAATCCGACGGGGTGAGCGTGACCGGGGTGTCGGCCACGAGGTGGCGCGATTTCACGAACGCGATCGACGACGCGACGGCCTCGATGGGAAGATCCTGCGGGAGGACCACGAGTCCGCCGCGGCGCGCGACCGTCTCGGCCATGCGCTTGCCCGCGACCGCCGTCATGTTCGCCACGACGATCGGGATGGTGGTCCCGCTGCCGTCCGAGGTCGACAGGTCGACATCGAATCGCGAACTGACATCAGACCTGTTGGGGACGATGAAGACATCGTCGTAGGTCAGGTCGTGGGTCGGCCGATGGCCTTCGATGAATCGCACCGGTTCTCGCAGGCTCCTATTCGGTCACTTCCGAGCGGTCGCCGCTCCACAGCGTGTGGAAGGTGCCTTCCTTGTCCACGCGCTTGTAGGTGTGGGCGCCGAAGAAGTCGCGCAGGCCCTGGGTGAGGGCGGCCGGCAGGCGCTCGGCGCGCAGGGCGTCGTAGTACGACAGCGACGAGGCGAAGGCCGGCACCGGGATGCCGAGCAGGGTGGCGGTGGCGACGACGCGGCGCCAGCTGTCGATGCCGACCTCGACCGCTTCGCGGAAGTAGGGGGCGAGGAGCAGGCTGGGCAGCTCGGGATCGTCGGCGTAGGCCTCGCGGATGCGGTTGAGGAACTGCGCGCGGATGATGCAGCCGCCGCGCCAGATGGTGGCAAGCGATCCGCGGTCGACGTTCCAACCGTATTCGGCGCTGCCGGCGGCGATCTGGTCGAAGCCCTGGGCGTAGGCGACGACCTTGGAGGCATACAGCGCGGTCTTGATGTCGGCGATGAACTGCGCCTTGTCGGTGGGCGCGTCCCCGAGGTTGCCCGACGACAGGCCGCGGGCGGCGACGCGCTGGTCGGTGGCGCTGGACAGGGCGCGGGCGAAGACGGCCTCGGCGATGCCGGTGGTCGGGATGCCCAGGTCGAGCGCGGACTTCACGGTCCAGCGGCCGGTGCCCTTCTGGCCGGCGGCGTCGACGATGACGTCGACGAGCGGCTTGCCGGTCTCGGCGTCGACCTGGCTGAGCACGTCGGCGGTGATCTCGATGAGGTAGCTCTCGAGTTCGGTCCCGTTCCACTCGCGGAAGACGTCGGCGATCTCGGCGACGGGCATGTCGAGGGCCTTGCGCATCAGGTCGTAGGCCTCGCCGATGAGCTGCATGTCGGCGTACTCGATGCCGTTGTGGACCATCTTGACGAAGTGGCCGCTGCCGTCGGGACCGATGTGGGTGCAGCAGGGTTCGCCGTCGACCTGGGCGGCGATCGACTCGAGCAGCGGGCCGAGTGATTTGTACGACTCGGCGGGTCCGCCGGGCATGATCGAGGGGCCGTTGAGGGCGCCTTCCTCACCACCGGAGATGCCGGCGCCGACGAAGTTCAGTCCACGCGCCGACATCGCCGCCTCGCGGCGGATGGTGTCGGTGTAGAGGGCGTTACCGCCGTCGATGATGATGTCGCCGGGCTCCATCGCGTCGGCGAGCTCGTTGATCACCGCGTCGGTGGCGTCGCCGGCCTTGACCATGATCAGCACGCGGCGCGGGCGCTCGAGTGCGGCGACGAACTCCGCGACCGTCTCGGTGCGGATGAAATTGCCGTCGCTGCCGTGGTTCTCGAGCAGTGCGTCGGTCTTGGCGATGCTGCGGTTGTGCAGCGCGACCGTGTACCCGTTGCGGGCGAAGTTACGCGCGATGTTCGAACCCATGACGGCCAGACCGGTGACGCCGATCTGAGCTTTCCCGGACGGTGACGATGCCTCGACGTTGTTCATGTCCGACAGCCTATTGCCTCACGATCCGATCCGGCGATCTGCCTCACCATTCGGGCCGCGCGCGGAAGGTGTTCAACCGGTCGGGGGTTGGCGGACTCAGAAAGCCGACATCAGGCGGTTGAGCTCGGTGAGCCAGGGGATCGCGACCGCGAGGGTCGGCAGCACCAGGATGACAGCGGCAGTCGCGTAGGCGCCGACCGCGATCCAGTGGGCGGGGCGGTCGTCGCGCAGGCGGTGGACGCGGGTGAGCGTGGTCGGCCCGCCGACCGCCATCGCACCGCGGGGGGCCACCGCGTCGGCGCAGGCGACGAGCGCGCGGCCGAGGGTCGTCGGTGCGGTGGCTCGGACGGCCTGGTCGTCGGCGAGCGCTTCGACGAGCAGTTCGGCGGCGCCGAGAGCGGACCTGGAACGGACGAACCGCGGGAAGGCCTCGTGCAGCGCGATGAAGGCCTCGAGCACGAGGTCGTGTCGGGCCCGTAGATGTGCGCGTTCGTGGGCGATGACGGCGATGAGCTCGTCGCGCGTCAGTCGGTGGACGACACCCTCGCTGACGACGACGCGCTGGCGCAGACCGGGGAGGCAGTAGGCGAGCGGCTGCTCGACGTCGATCATGCGGACGTCGCGGGCGTAGAGGGGGTCATCGGCGTCGGTCCGGTCGCAGCGATCGAGGATGTCGATCAGCTGGCGGTGGGCCTTGCGACGGGCGCGGGTGCGCAGTCCGACGCGGATGGTCGTGTAGAAGAGGCGGGCGCCGACCAGCAGGGTGAGGATGAAGACGCCCACGCAGGTCAGCCACAGGGGGAGGCCGAGGCGGTCGATCTCGCGGAGCGGATGCGTCGTCGGCGTGCCGTCGGCCCCGATCACCAGGAGGTTGGCGGCGATCGCCAGGCCACAGCTGAACGCCGACAACACGGCGGCGAGTGCGATGGCCTGCCACAGCGTCATCGCCGCGCGTGGCGCTCGGATCGGCCACTGCGCCCGAGATAATGCCTCGGGTACGGGTCCGGCGAGCACCAGGCTGACGATGCCGAAGAGCAGGGCGGTCATCCGGTGGGCTTCCTCAGGGGTGGGCTGTTGGGGGTTGTGCCGCGAATCTAACCGGTGTCGCGGGTTCCTCGGGCGGCTTCGAGTTCATCGAGAGCGTGGCGGAGCGCCGCGGCTTCGTCGGCACCGACCCGTCCGACGAACGAGACGAGGGCTGCGTGCCGCGATCCGGGCGCGTCGGCCTCGCTGAGTGCGTCGACCATCAGACTCGCGACCAGGTCCTCGCGGGGGTGGGTGGGGACGTACTTGTGTGCGCGGTCGTCGCGGATCTGTGTCACCAGGTTCTTCTTCGCGAGACGCTGCAGAACGGTCATGACCGTCGTGTAGGCGAGGGATCGATCCTGGGACAGTTCGGCATGCACCTGCCGGACGGTCTTCGGTTCGGAGCCCGCCCACAACGTGTCCATCACCGCGCGCTCGAGGTCGCCTAGCCCATTCATCTTTCGCATTTTACTGCTGTGCCTTCCGTTGTGCGCCCTCGGCTCACGTCTTCATCTGGTTGTCGCGTCCGCGGAGGCGATTTCGCCTTTCACGTGGCCTTACGCCCGAGCCCTTGACACGTTGGTAAGGCTAGCCTACATTAAGTGTCACGTCGGACCGCGCGAGAGTCCTGAGGGCTGCAGAGACCCCCGGTTCACGTCACGGAGGGCCCCGCATCTCATCGAGGTGCGGGGCCTTCCGCTTTCACTGGACAGACAACGCCGGGGCCGGCATCGGTGTTCCCGGGTCGGTATCGCGAACGCCGGACGGCCGTGCCAATGTTGACGCCATGACTGCGAACAGTGCGGACGAGATCCTCCGGAACTCCTTCGGCAAGGGACTCGACGGCGTGCTCGGACTCGAGGTCGTCGAGGCGGGTCCGGATCGGATCGTCGCCACCATGGAGATCACCGAGAGTCACCATCAGCCGTTCGGGATCGTCCACGGCGGCGTCTACTGCGCGATCGGTGAGAGCGTGGCGAGCATGAGCGGATTCATCTGGCTGCAGGAGACCGGCATCGGCGGTCACGCGGTCGGCGTCAACAACAACACCGACTTCCTCAAGTCCGTCAGCGCCGGCACGGTCACCGCGACGTCGACGCCGATCCACCGCGGTCGGCGTCAGCAGCTGTGGGCCGTCGACATGGTTGATCAGGATGGCACGCTGCTCGCCAGGACCCAGGTGCGACTCCAGAACATCGAAGCCCGGTAACCGGTCGGAGCTCGTCTCGCGAATCCCGGTCCGAGCGGTCACGGTCTCACCGCCGGAGTACTGATCTCGCGATCACCGGCGAACCCGGTGGCCGTCGGCGAGCCGAGGCCTCCTCGGCGTGGCAGGATGTCTCCACTGCCATCAACGACGACCACCCGGTCGGCCATCTGCGAGGAGCGAACTCGGTGCGACTGTCGCCGCATGAACAAGAACGGCTGTTGATCTCGTATGCGGCCGAGCTCGCGCGACGGCGGCAGGCGCGCGGCCTGAAGCTCAATCACCCCGAGGCGGTCGCGCTCATCACCGATCATGTTCTGGAGGGGGCCCGCGACGGTAGGTCGGTGGCCGAGCTCATGACCTCCGGTCGTGAGGTGCTCGGACGCGACGACGTGATGGACGGCGTGCCCGAGATGCTGCACGACGTCCAGGTCGAGGCGACGTTCCCGGACGGCACCAAGCTGGTGACCGTCCACGACCCGATCGCCTGAACTCCGCTCCGCCAACCGATCTCCAGCTGTCGAAGAGAGGCCGAGATGTCGGCTACGCCACCCACTGCCACACGCTCCTCGCTCGTCCCGGGCGAGGTGATCCCCGCCGAGGGCACGATCGAGTTGAACGCCGGCGCGGACGTCGTCGAGTTGAGCGTCGTCAACTCCGGTGATCGCCCGGTGCAGGTCGGCAGCCACGTCCACTTCCCTCAGTCCAACGCCGCCCTCGACTTCGATCGCGCGCTCGCGCACGGACGGCGCCTCGACATCCCGGCCGGCACCGCCGTGCGGTTCGAGCCGGGGATCGAGATGACCGTGGGTCTCGTCCCGCTCGGGGGAACCCGTGAGGTGTACGGGATCTCGATGGATCCGCCGGGTGAATGCGGGCCGGTGGGCTCGCCGGCGCGCACGACCGACGCCGACGGGAGCAAGTGACATGGCGACACTCGGACGCGACCGCTACGCGCAGCTCTTCGGTCCGACGACCGGCGACCGGATCCGACTCGCCGACACCGATCTGCTCATCGAGGTCACCGACGACCTCTCGGGCGGACCCGGCCGTGCGGGCGAGGAGGCGGTCTTCGGCGGCGGCAAGGTGATCCGTGAGTCGATGGGCCAGAGCCGGGCGACCCGCGCCGACGGGGCGCCCGACACGATCATCACCGGCGTCGTCATTCTCGATCACTGGGGAATCATCAAGGCGGACCTGGGAATCCGCGGCGGACGCATCGTCGCGATGGGCAAGGCCGGCAACCCCGACACGATGGACGGCATCCACCCCGACCTCGTCATCGGACCGTCGACCGAGATCATCGCCGGCAACGGCAAGATCGTCACCGCCGGCGCCATCGACTGCCACGTGCACTTCATCTGCCCGCAGATCATGGACGAGGCACTCGGCAACGGCATCACGACGCTGATCGGCGGCGGTACCGGTCCGGCCGAGGGCAGCAAGGCGACCACCGTCACGCCGGGCGCCTGGCACCTCGCGTCGATCCTCGCCGCGACCGACCACTGGCCGATGAACATCGCCCTGCTGGGCAAGGGCAACACGGTCAGCGCCGCGGCCATGCACGAGCAGATCCGCGCGGGCGCTTCGGGTTTCAAGTTGCACGAGGACTGGGGGAGCACCCCCGCCGCGATCGACGCGTGCCTGCGGGTCGCCGACGAGACCGGGGTGCAGGTCGCACTCCACTCCGACACCCTGAACGAGGCGGGCTTCGTGGAGAGCACGCTCGGCGCGATCGCCGGCCGCAGCATCCACGCGTACCACACCGAAGGTGCCGGCGGCGGCCACGCGCCCGACATCATCACGGTCGCGGCATATCCCAATGTGCTTCCGTCGTCGACGAATCCGACGCGACCGCACACCGTGAACACCCTCGACGAACACCTCGACATGCTGATGGTGTGCCACCACCTCAACCCGACGGTGCCGGAGGACCTGGCCTTCGCGGAGAGCCGGATCCGGCCGTCGACCATCGCCGCCGAGGACCTGCTCCACGACCTCGGTGCGATCTCGATGATCGGCTCGGACTCGCAGGCGATGGGACGCATCGGCGAGGTGGTCCTGCGCACCTGGCAGACCGCACACGTCATGAAGCGCAAGCGCGGTGCGCTTCCTGGTGACGGTCGCGCCGACAACAACCGGGCCCGGCGGTACATCGCCAAGTACACGATCTGCCCGGCCGTCGCGCACGGCTTCGACGACGAGATCGGGTCAGTCGAGGTCGGCAAGCTGGCCGACCTGGTCCTCTGGGATCCGGCATTCTTCGGCGTCCGGCCCGATCTGGTGATCAAGGGCGGCGCGATCGCGTGGGCCGCGATGGGCGACGCGAACGCGTCGATCCCCACCCCGCAACCGGTCCTGCCTCGCCCGATGTTCGGTGCCGCACCGAAACTGGCGGCCGCGACATCGGTGAGTTTCGTCGCCCCCGGCGCGGACCCCGACCTCGCCGAACGGATCGGCGTCGATCGTCGTCTGGTCCCGGTCGAGAACACCCGAGGCGTCGGCAAGGCCGACATGGTGAACAACGACGCGTGCCCGACGATCGAGGTCGACCCCGACACGTTCACGGTGAAGGTCGACGGCGAGGTGTGGGATGCCGAACCGGTGTCCGAACTCCCGATGGCACAGCGGTATTTCCTGTTCTGATGTCCGACCGTCCGGAACCGCCGCCGTCCTCGCCCGCGCCCGCCCCGTTGGCGATGATGTTGTCGCTGGCCGACTCCCGGCTGCCGGTCGGCGGGCACGTGCACTCCGGTGGTGTCGAGCAGGCGATTGCCGACGGATTCATCCGTACGGCAGCCGATCTCGCCGACTTCCTGTACCGCCGCGTGACGACGAGCGGTCTCGTCGCGGCATCGGTCGCCGCCGCGGTCGCCGACGGCGTGATCGAAGTCGGCGCGGCGCAACGAGAGATGGACGCCCGCACCCCGTCGGCCGCGGCCCGGAAGGCCTCGCTCGCGCAGGGTCGCGGGATGGTCCGGCTCGCGCGCCGGATGTTCCCCGACCACGACTGGTCGGCGCATCGGCCGACGACACATCTGCCGGTGATCAGCGGATCGATCGGCGCGGCGTCGTCGCTGTCCGGATTCCACACCGCACTGGTCCTCGTGTACACGACGATGAGCGGGTCGGCGACCGCCGGCCAGCGCCTGCTCGCCCTGGACCCGGCGGATGTGTCGATCATGATCGCCGATCTCGGCGCCGAATGTGAACGCGTCGCGGCCGAGGCGGCGGTGGGCCTCGCCGAAACGTCGGACCCGGTCCTCGACATCTTCGCCGAACGTCATGAGCGGCAACCGATGCCGCTCTTCATGTCCTGAACAACCCGCAGGTACCTGACTTGTGGGTCCGACCAAGAGGAGTCAACGATGCCCCCGCATCTCATCGACGGGCAGCCCCACAGCCACGACCACGACCGGCCCCGCCGGAAGCGTGAACCCGGTGAGGCGCTGCGCATCGGCGTCGGCGGTCCCGTCGGGTCCGGCAAGACCGCCCTCGTCGCGGCACTCTGCCGCCAGCTGCGCGACGAGCTGTCGGTGGCCGTGCTGACCAACGACATCTACACCACCGAGGATGCGGACTTCCTCCGCCGCAACGCGGTTCTGCCCGACGAGCGGATCACCGCCGTGCAGACCGGCGGATGCCCGCACACCGCGATCCGCGACGACATCACCGCGAACCTCGATGCCATCGACGACCTCGTCGAGGCGAACCCGCCGCTCGACCTCATTCTGGTCGAGTCCGGTGGTGACAACCTCACCGCGACGTTCTCGACGGGCCTCATCGACGTCCAGATCTTCGTGATCGACGTGGCCGGCGGCGACAAGGTCCCGCGCAAGGGCGGTCCGGGCGTCACCTTCTCGGATCTGCTGGTGATCAACAAGACCGATCTCGCCGAGCGCGTCAACGCCGACCTCGGGGTCATGCGTCGCGATGCCGACAAGGTTCGCGAGGGGCGTCCGACGGCGATGATCTCGCTGACCGACGATCCGGCGGCGACCGATGTGCTGGCCTGGGTGCGCGAGCAGCTCGCCGCGCCCGTGACGGCCAGGTAGCGATGCGCACCGACGTCGAGATCGTTGCGACCGCCGACCGCGGTGTGCGGCACCGCGCGACGGGTGGTCTCGCCGTCCGGGTGACCTCACCCGGCCACGCCCAGCTGATCGGCACCGCGGCCACACCGCTGGGTGGTGACGAGATCGTGGTCCGCATTCGCGTGGAGCCCGGAGCGCATCTGAGCGTCGGCAGTGTCGCCGCCACGATCGCCCTGCCCGCACGAGACCACCTGGACTCCCGGGCGAGATGGGAGATCGAGGTGGGTGCGGGTGGCCGCCTGCGCCTCGATCCGCAACCGACCGTGGTCGCCGGCGGCGCGATCCACACCTCGGACATCGTCGCCGCCCTCGATCCGTCCGCGGTCCTCGATCTGTACGAACACGTCCAGATCGGCCGATCCGTGCAGATAGACGGGGCGACCACCACGGATCTCGACCGGATCGAGCGCGACCGCACCGGCGCCTGGACCGGAGGTCTACGGGTGGCGGTCGGCGGAGAGGTGTGGCTGGCACATCGCGTGGCGCTGGGCGCGTCGACACCGGCCGCCGCGATCGGCCATCGTGCGATGAGCAGTGTCTTCCGCTATCCGGACGATCGCGCCGAGGACGTGCACCCGAGCGAGTTCGCGGCCCGCCTACGGCTGGTCGGCGAAGCGACCCTCACCAGTGCGCTCGGCTCGTCGGTGACGGCCACTCGCCGCCTCACCGATGCCCTCGACGCAACAGCGCTGGTCCCCAGCGGATAGGGAACCAGCGCTGTTGCGGGTCTGCCGGTCTTGGCGTCAGCTGGCCGCTTCGGACTGCTTGCCCACAGCGTCCTTGCCTTCTGTCGGTACCGATCCCGAGGCGTCGGTGGCCTTCGAGTCGACCGTTCCGGAGTCGGTCTCGGCGGCCTCGGCATCGGGTCCGCTGCCGTTGCCTTCTGCGGCCTGCTTCTCCAGCGCCGACAACTGTCCGATCGCGGTGCGCGCGTACACCTGCTGTTCGGTGACGGCGAGCTGTGAACGGCCTCGGGTGGTGAAGGCGAAGAACCAGTTGATCAGTGTGTTCAGTCGGTTGCGGAACCCGACGAGGTACACGAGGTGCAGCGCGAGCCAGCCGAGCCACGCGAAGTAGCCCTCGGTCTCGAAGGGCTTCTTGAAGCCCGGGACCGGAACCTGCATCACCGCGGAGTACCGCGAGATGGTGGCCATCGAACCCTTGTCCCAGTAGCTGAACGGCTTGCGCTGGTCCGGCGTCTGGCCCTTCAGCTCGGCCTTGATCGCGTCCGCGGCGTAGCGGCCGCCCTGGATGGCGCCCTGCGCGACACCGGGCACGCCGTCGACGGCCATCATGTCGCCGACGACGAAGACCTCGGGGTGACCCGGGATCGTCAGATCCGGTCCGACCTTCACGCGGCCGGCGCGGTCGAGTTCGACGCCGGACTGTTCGGCGAGCTGCTGGCCGAGCGGGCTGGCCTGCACACCGGCCGACCACACCTTGCACTGCGACTCGATGCGACGGGTGGTGCCGTCCTTCTCCTTGACGACTAAGCCGTCGTAGTCGACGTCGACGACCATCGCGTTGAGCTGGATCTCCACGCCCATCTTCTCCAGGCGGGCTGCGGCCTTGCCGCCGAGCTTCGGCCCGAACGGCGGCAGCACTGCCGGGGCGGCGTCGAGGAGGATGACCCGCGCCTCGGTCGGATCGATGTTGCGGAACGCGCCCTTGAGGGTCTTGTCGCTCATCTCGGCGATCTGGCCGGCGAGCTCGACACCGGTCGGTCCCGCACCGACGACCACGAAGGTGAGCAGCTTGGCGCGCTCGGCGGGGTCGTGGGACAGCTCGGCCTGCTCGAAGGCGCCGAGGATACGGCCGCGCAGTTCGAGGGCGTGGTCGATGGTCTTCATACCCGGCGCGTACTCGGCGAAGTGGTCGTTGCCGAAGTACGACTGATCGGCGCCGGCCGCGACGATCAGGTCGTCGTACGGCGTGACCGTGATGCGCTCGAGGAGTCGCGAGGAGACCGTCTTGGCCTCGAGGTCGATGTCGAAGACGTCGCCCATGAGTACCGAGGTGTTCTTCTGCTTGCGCAGGACGACGCGGGTCGCCGGGGCGATCTCACCCTCGGCGACGATGCCCGTCGCAACCTGGTAGAGCATCGGCTGGAAGAGATGGTGGGTGGTCTTGGCGATCAGCGTCACGTCGACGTCGGCCTTCGCCAGACGCTGGGCGGCGAACAATCCGCCGAAGCCGGAGCCGATGATGACCACTTTCCTGCGGTCGGTGGCCGCTACAGCGGGGGCCTGGACGGCGGGGCTGCTCATCTCCAGACATCTCCTTCTCGCTCGATGGGGGACGGTTTGTGCTTCGGTACCGTGTGGATTCGTGTCGTGACGTGGCCGAACCACGTGACGGGGATCGAGGCAAAACCGTACTTGCCCACAACGGTAGTCAATGATGCGCGACCGGGCGCGACCAGGACGGCGTGGCGCGACGCCCTGAGCGCGGTCACGGCCGTGCGGACGGTGTCGCCACAGGGGTCAGGCTGTCAGATCGCTGGCCGATGACCAGCGCAGAGATCGTCGCTGCCACTCGGTCTTGAGGATCTGGTACTCGACCTCGTACCGGTCGGGACCGAGATGGAGCGGATGCGTGGGCATGCCTGCTCCAACGGTTTCCTCGCCCACGTGGATTCCCGACAGCGTCATGCCGAGTTTCTCCATGACGCGCCGCGAGGGCATGTTGCCCGCGACGGTGCCGGCGAAGACGCGTTCGGTGTCGAGATGGTCGAAGGCGAATGCCATCAGGGCGAATGCGGCCTCGGTGGCCAGGCCGCGTCCCCAGACCGTCCGGCGGATGCGGTAGCTGAGTTCGAGTTCGGGGCGTCGGCTGTGACGCGGAGTACGCAGCGACGCCCAGCCGAGGAATGCGTCGGTGGCGGGATCGCAGAGCACCCAGGTGCCGGTCCCGTACATCCGGCGCTCGGACTCGGCCCGGGGCACCACCCAGTCCTCGATGACCGCCCGGGGGGTCGGGGTGCCGCCGCTGACGAAACGCATGACCTCGGGATCGCTGTCGAGGTGGACGAGGTCGTCGATGTCCATCGCAGACACCGGGCGCAGACGTGCCCGTGCCGTGTCGATGTTCACCCGAGGCCCCTCACTGCCCGACTTGAGCCCGCGAATCGCGCGGACGCACCGTGCGGAGACGCGGGCGGCGACTGCCTGCCTGCGCATCTCTGCCGTTTCCCCGGAGGCGAGTCTACGGTCTCGACACGGTCGGTACCGCAGTACGCAGCGGGCGTGTCCCGCCGTTATGGTTGCTGCCGTGGCCTCTGAACGATCTGCACCGGACTATGTCCTCGAGATCCCCGTCCATCTCCGATGGGGCGACATGGACATCAACAATCACATCAACAACGTGCAGATCTCCCGCCTCTTCGAGGAGGCGCGTGTGCGTTCCTTCCACGAGTGGATTCCCGACGGGCCGCGGAACTTCTCCTTCCTCGTGGCACGCCAGGACATCGAGTTCTCCGCACCCGTCCACTACTCGACCCACCCCGTGACCGTGCGTTCGTGCATCGGGCGGGTCGGTCGATCGTCGTTCACGATGGCGCTGCGCCTGTTCGACAAGGAGGGCGTCCTCTGCGCGACGGCGGAGACGACGCTGGTGGTCGTCGACCCGGCGGTGGGCCGGCCGACGCCGATTCCGGATCAGCTGCGGGAGGTCCTCCTCAACAGCCTGGGCGAACCGGTGAAGTTCCATTCGGCACGCGCGAACACCGCCGGCTGACCGAGCCTGGTGCTGATCCTTCATCGCGCCGAGCGCACCGACACCCTGGCCGACACGTTGGCCGAGGTGCTGGCCACGCCGCTCGACGATCCGATGCGTACCGAGATCATCTCGGTACCGGCGGCCGGTGTCGAACGCTGGCTCGCCCAGCACCTCGCCCGCCGGCTCGGTTCCGGTCCCGAGCTGTCCGACGGCATCGCGGCCAACATCGATTTCACCGGTCCGGGACGGCTGTCGGACGCGATCTCGGCGGCGGTCCTCACCGGTGACCGCTTCGCGACCGACACCCCGTTGTCGACCGGGAATCCCTGGCGCGCTGCGGAATTGACCTGGCCGGTGCTCCGAGTCCTCGATGAACGGATCGATGACCCCGAGCTGACGGTGATCGCCCGTCACGTCGGTGCGGGCGACGACGCGTCACCCCGGATCGGCCGCCGTTACGCGACCGCGCGACATCTGGCCGAGCTCTTCGAGCGATACGGACGATCCCGTCCGTCGATGATCGCCGGCTGGGCGGCGGGCGACGATCTCGACGGGGCGGGTGGGCCGCTGCGGGACGACCTGGCCTGGCAGGCGGGGTTCTGGCGTGCGGTGCGAGCCGAGATCGGACAGCCCCATCCGGCCGAGGTCCTGGGCGAGGTGTGTGACCGTCTACGGTCCGACCCCGGGGTCGCCGACCTTCCCGACCGCTTCTCGGTGTTCGGCCCCACGCGGATCACCGAGTCGTTCCGGAACATCATCTCCGCGGTGAGCGTGCACCACGACGTCCATCTGTTCGTCCCGCACGCGAGTCCCCGTCTGTGGGAAGAACTCCGAGCCGCCGCCGGGGGAGAGTCCGCCGGGGGAGCGGTCGGCGTGAGCGTCCCGCCGCGCCGGCGCGAACGTCCGGTTCCCGAACTCCGGAACCCGTTGCTGGCCGGGCTGTCCCGCGACCTCCAGGAACTCCAGCTGCGGCTGGGCGACGTCGTCGACCGCGACGTCCGTCATCAGCCGAGCACGCCGCTGCCCGACACGTTGCTCGGTGCTCTCCAGTCGGGTATCCGCGACGACGCCGACCCCGGCGCGGCACCGTCTGCCGAACTCACCGACGACGGGTCGGTCGAGGTCCACGCGTGCCACGGTCCCGAACGGCAGATCGAGGTGCTGCGCGACCGGTTGCTGCACCTCTTCGCCGACGACCCGACCCTCGAACCCCGCGACGTCCTGATCATGTGCCCCGACGTCGAGACCTTCGCGCCGTTGATCCGGGGTGCCTTCGGACAGGCCGGGTTGCCGCACCCCGCCTTCGATCTCCGGGTTCGCCTCGCCGATCGCGGTGTGCGTCACGTGAACCCGGTCATCGACACCGTCGTCGGCGTGGTCGAACTCGCGGCCGGCCGGGTCACCGCGGGCGACGTCCTCGATCTGCTCGGGACCGAACCCGTCCGGACGCGGTTCGCGATGACCGACGACGACCTGGACCTGGTCCGGGAATGGTTGGGCCACAGCAATGTCCGCTGGGGACTCGGCACGGCCGAACGTGCCCGGTTCGGTCTCGAACGTTTCCGCCAGGGCACCTTCGACGCCGGTCTCGACCGCATCGCGCTCGGGGTGGTCGCCGAGGAGACCGACGACGAATGGCTCGGCACCGCACTACCTCTCGCGGGTGTGGAGAGCACCGGTATCGACCTGGTCGGCCGGCTCGACGAGTTCCTCGATCGCCTCGGGCGCGTACTCGCGGAGCTGACCACGACCGCACCCGCTCATCGGTGGGCCGAGACGCTCGTCGAGGCGGTCGGGTCGCTCACCGCGACCGCACCCGCCGACGACTGGCAACGCGCACAGGCCATCCGGATGCTCGAGGACGATTTCGGCACCACCGAGGAGGTACTTCGTCTCGCCGACGTGCGCGACCTGCTGTCCGCCCTGATCGCGGGACGTCCCACCCGGTCGAACTTCCGGACCGGTGAGCTCACCGTGTGCACGATGGTCCCGATGCGTTCGGTGCCCCACCGCGTCATCGTGCTGCTCGGTATCGATGCCGAGGTGTTCCCGCGCGTACAGCGCATCGACGGGGACGACGTGCTCGGCGTCGATCCGCTCGTAGGGGAACGTAATCCGCGGGACGAGGACCGGCAATGCTTCCTCGACGCGATCGGCGCGGCGCGGGACAATCTGCTCGTCTTCTACAGCGGTGCCGACCCCGTGTCGGGCCGGCACATCCCACCCGCCGTGGTGGTCAGCGAACTGATCGACATCCTCGACGGTCTCACCGGCCCGGACCGGCCGACGATCGTGCGGCGACATTCCCTGCACGGCTTCGACGCCCGCAACTTCATCGACGGCGGCGTCCCCGGCATCGCCGGACCGTTCAGCCACGACGCGTCATTGCTCGCGGGGGCCAAGGCCCTGCGCGGACCGGCCGACCCGGTCGTTCCCGCCGCCCGGGAGGCCCTCCCCGCGCCCGAACCGACGCCCGAGCTCGCCGACATCGACCTCGCGTCGCTCATCGACTTCCACGTCGACCCGATCACCGCTTTCGTCCGCCAACGGCTGGGCGCCCGGATTCCCGACGACGAGACACCGCACGACGACCAGCTCGACGTCGAGCTCGACCCGCTCGACAAGTGGGGGATCGGCGACCGTTTCCTCACCCGGATGCTGTCGGGTGTGCCCCTCGGCGACTGTGAGGCCGCCGAACTCCGTCGGGGCACGTTGCCGCCCTTCGCCTTCGGCACCCGCGAACTGCAGGCCATCTCGCGTGCGGTCACCCGGCTGCACGGCGTCGTCGCACCGCTGCGTCCGGGATCGCCGGAGACCCTCGACATCCTCGTCACACTGCCGGACGGGCGACGCGTGCACGGTACGGTCGGCGACGTCTTCACCGGCGACGGACAGGCCCGCCTCGTCCGCGCCACGTACTCGCGCCTCAAGGCCAAACAGCAGCTGAGCGCCTGGATCACGTTGCTCGCCGTCGCGGCGGCCGCGACCCAGGGCAATGCCGGCGCGGCACGGGTCGGTTCCGCGGTGTCGGTCGGTCGCGCAGCCCGAGGGGGCGGGACCACCACGCTCACGCTCCGGCGCCCGGAGGATCCGGTACCGCTGCTCGATCAGCTCGTGAGGCTGCGGGACGAGGGTCTGCGCCGCCCGCTGCCGCTGCCGCTGGAACCGGCGTTCACCTTCGTCGACAACGACGGGCCCGGTCGACGGAGCCACTGGGCACTGAACAGTGCGCGCAAGGTCTTCGACGACACCTTCGGTCCTCGCCACGACCGGTACCTCAAGCTCGCCTTCGGCGGCGATGTCCTGGCCGACGTCGAGTTCGACGTCCTGCTCGAGGAGCCGGCACCGACCGACCGCGTCCTCGGCGGGGTGGAACTCGCTCTGGCAGAGGACGAACCGCTGTTCACCGGGCTGGCCCGCGCGGTCTGGGTTCCCGTCGGCCAACACCGGGAGGGCACATGAGACGCCCGGAACCCTTCGACATCACCGCCGGACTGCCGGAGCACACGACGGTTCTGGAGGCGAGTGCCGGGACGGGGAAGACCTATGCGATCGTCGGGCTCGCGGCCCGGTATCTCGCCGACGGCGTACCGATCTCGGAGATGCTGCTCGTCACCTTCAGCCGGGCGGCGACCGCCGAACTCCGGGAACGGATGCGCGCCCGTGTGCGTGAACTGCTCGACGTCCTCGCCGATCCCGCCGAGGTCCTGTCCGGGCCCGCGCAGGCCGACGACGACGCACTGCTGCGACAGCTGGCGAGCGGCACACCGGAGGAGGTCCGCACGCGCCGCGGGAACCTCGCCCGCGCACTGAGCGACTTCGACGCCTCGACGATCGCCACCACGCACACGTTCTGCAACCGGATGCTGGAGGCACTGGGCTTCCTCGGCGAACGAGAGCTCGTCCACTCCATCGTCGAAGAAGTCGATGAACTCACCGAGGAGGTCGCGCTCGACCTCTACCTGCGCGGCTTCTGGGCCAGTGACTCACCGGAGTTCAGCTTCGCCGAGGCACGGGAGATCGCGCGCGACGCCGTCCGCCAGGCGTCGGTGGCACTCGCCCCGGACGAGCGCGCACTCGCCGACGGGCCGGCCGCGGACCATGTCGCCGCGCGCCGGGTGAGCTTCGCCAAGGCGGTCCGGCAGCACGTCGAGACCCGCAAGCGGGATGCCCGCGTGCGCACGTACGACGACCTCCAGGCGATCCTGCACCGGATCGTCAACGACGACGTGGTCGGCGACCGTGCGTGCCAACGGATTCGCGACACCTTCTCCGTGGTGCTCGTCGACGAGTTCCAGGACACCGATCCGCTGCAGTGGGACATCCTCCGCCGCTGTTTCCACGGCCATCGTCGGATGATCCTCGTCGGCGACCCGAAGCAGTCGATCTACGGATTCCGTGGTGCCGAGGTGCTCAGCTACCTCGCCGCGGTGTCGTCCGCCGACACGCTGAAAGCGCTCGACGTCAACCGCCGCTCTGACGGTGCACTCGTGGGAGCCCTTCAGCACCTGTACGGCGAAGCGACACTAGGGCATCCGGACATCGTGGCGCGCCCGGTCCAGGCCGCCTTCGCCGGCAGCCGGCTCGAAGGCCGTCCACCGTTCCGACTCCGGGCGTTCCTGCGCCGGGATTTCGGCGCCCTCAACTCGTTCAACCTCCCGGGCGTCAAGGAGGTGCGGTCACGCATCGCCGCCGACGTCGCCGACGACATCGCCAACGTCCTGGCCGTGGGCGACCATATCGACCTGAACGGTGTGTCCCGGCCGGTCGACCCCGGCGACATCGCGGTCCTCGTGCGCCTCAACAGCACCATCGAACCGCTGCAGCGGGAGCTCGCCGAACGCGGCATCAACTCGGTGATCGGGTCGGGTGTCAACGTCTTCTCGACATCGGCTGCCCAGCAATGGCTGTGGGTGCTGCGTGCCGTCGAACAACCGTCCCGTCCGGACCGGGTGCGCATGGCCGCCCTGACCGCCCTCTTCGGGTGGTCCACCGCACGGGTGGCGACCGCCGCCGAGCCGGAGGTCGCCTCGCTCGGTGCCGAACTGTCCATGCTCGCCCGGGTTTTCGCGCAGGGCGGATTCGCCGCGATGGCCCAGCGCCTGTTCGACGCGCACGAAGTGGCGGCGCGCGTTCTCACGGTCGAGAACGGCGAACGCACCCTCACCGACCTCATCCAGGTGTCGGCGCTGTGCAACAAACACGTCGTCGAGACCGGTGAAGGGCTGAGCGCACTCGTCGAGTGGCTGACCGAACGGATCACCGACACCTCGTCGCGGCAACGTTACGAGGACCAGAGCCGACGCCTCGACCGCGACACCCAGGCCGTCCAGATCATGACCGTCCACGCGAGCAAGGGGTTGCAGTTCCCGATCGTCTACGTGCCCTACGGGTGGGACGGCACCTGGGTCAACGACCGCGGCAACATCACCTACCACGACGAATCGGGAACCCGTCGGCTCGACGTGGGCGGCCAGCAGGCACCGGACCGGGCCGCGCGACGCCGTCGCTACGCCGACGAGGTCGCGGGCGAGGATCTGCGTCTGCTCTACGTCGCGCTCACCCGCGCCCAGTCACAGGTCGTGGCCTGGTGGGCGCCATCGCGGAACACCACGACCGGACCGCTGCATCGGTTGATCTTCGGTCGCGAGAACGCCATTCGGTCCTCGACGGGGGACCCGGAATGGACGGTCGCCGGAGAGGTGCCGATCCCCGAGGCCGATGCCGACTGTGTGGGCATCATGCGCACCCTCGCCGAGCGGGACCCGTCGATCTCCGTCGAACCGGCCGGCCGACTCGACACGGACACCGTGCCTCCGGCCGCAGGCGACGGAGACAACCCCGCCGCCCTGGACATCGCGCACTTCGACCGTCGGATCGACCAGGACTGGCGTCGCACCTCGTACTCGGCCCTCACCGCCGATGTCGCCCACGGGGCGCACGGTTCACCCGGTGGGCCGTCGACCTCGGTCGTCGAGACCGGCAGCGAACCCGACGACGAGGTGACCGACATCCTCGACGACGAACCCGTCGCACTTCCCGGCGACGTCGCCGAGGATGTTGAAACCGATTCGGCCACAATGCGTCACGGGATGCCATCGCTGATGAACGGTCTGCCGTTCGGTGCGGCCTTCGGAACCCTCGTCCACGAGGTTCTCGAATACGTCGACACCTCGGCGCCCGAGATCGACGCCCATGTCCGCGAGCTCTGTTCGCGAGCACTCGGCGCGCTCGCCGGCGACATCGACCCCGACCGGCTCGTCGCCGCCCTGATCGGTGTGCTCACCACGCCCCTCGGTTTCGGGAATCTCTGGAGCATCGACCCTCGTGATCGCCTGGCCGAACTCGATTTCGAACTGCCGCTCGGCCCTGCGGGCGAGGCGGCATCCGACGGCGGCACGACCCTGGACCGTCTCGCCGACCTGATGGAAGAGCATCTGCCGGAGTCGGACCCGTTGCGCGCTTACGCCGACCACCTGCGTGCGGTGCCGGGCCGCCGCCTCCGCGGATTCCTCACCGGCAGTATCGACTCGGTGCTGAGGATCCCCGACGGCCGCTACGTGATCGTCGACTACAAGACCAACCGCATCCGACCGGGTGACCTGGTGGTGGAGGACTTCGACGCCGAGGCCATGGCGGGCGAGATGATCGCTGCCCACTATCCGCTCCAGGCCATGCTGTATTCGGTTGCGCTGCATCGGTATCTGCGCTGGCGGGTGCCGGACTACGAGCCGGCCCGGCATCTCGGACCGGTGCAGTACCACTTCGTGCGCGGCATGGCCGGGCCCGACACCCCGCCCGGCTGCGGTGTCTTCGAGTGGATGCTGCCCGCCGGGCTCGTCGTCGACCTGTCCGACGCACTGGCCGGTGCGGAGTCGAGCGCCGGTACCGGAGGGAAGATCCGATGAGCACACCCGATGTCCAGCGTGTCGACTCGGCGACGGGCACGCTCGCCGACTGGAACGCCGCGGGCCTTCTCGCCGCTGCGGATCTGCACATCACCGACCGCTTGGTCCGGATGTGTGGCGAATCCGTGTCCGACGACGCCCGTCTCGGTGCGGCTCTCGCCGTTCGCGCCGTCCGCCTCGGCTCCACCTGCCTCGCCCTCGACCGGATCGGGGAGCTGGCGGCGGGGGAGGACACCGCGGAGATCGAGATGCCCTCGCCCGGCGACCTTCTCGACGCGTTGGCGGCGAGTCCGCTCGTCGCCGGGAGCGACGCCGGACCGTTGTGCCCGCTGGTGGTTCGCGACTCGGTCGACGGCCCGCTCGTCTACCTGCAGAAGTACTTCCGGCAGGAACAGACGATTCGGGAGATCCTCGACCGGCGGTCTCGGACCGCACCCTCCGTGGACACGGCGGCACTCCGCGAGGCCATCGCGGCGGTCTACTCCTCGCCCGACGACGGCGCCCTCCAGAAGCTTGCCGCCGCGGTCGCGGCGACCCGCTGGACGACGGTCCTCGCCGGTGGTCCGGGAACGGGCAAGACCTACACCGTCGCCCGTATCCTCGCCGTCCTCGACCGTCTCCAGGGACCCGGCCTCCGCATCGGACTCTGCGCACCCACCGGGCGAGCCGCTGCACAGCTCCAGGCCTCCGTCGAGGCCGAATCCACCCTCCCGGTCACCGCCCACGCGGTCACCCTGCACTCTCTGCTCGGCTGGCGCCCCGGTTCGAATCCCCGGTACGGACGCGGGCGCACCCTGCCGCACGACGTCATCGTCGTCGACGAGACGTCGATGCTGTCGATGACGGCCATGAGCCGGCTGCTCGACGCGGTTCGTCCCGACGCACGGGTCGTGTTCGTCGGCGATCCGCACCAGTTGGCCTCGGTGGAGGCGGGCGCCGTACTGGCCGATCTCGTCGAACGAACCGACGTCCCGGCAACCGCCGAAACAGACGGGTCGCCGACGACACCGACGCAGGCGTTCGACGCCGTGGGCCTCGATCCCGCCGCCGAGGATCTCGATCCCGACGACGTGGCACGCATGGCCGACGGCGTCATCACCCTCCGGCGGCAGTTCCGGTTCGGTGGCGGCATCTCGCAGGTCGCGGCCGCCGTCAACGCCGGCGATCCCGATGCGGTCCTGGAACTGGTCACCTCACCGGAGATCGGCGACGTCGAACTGGTCGCCCCCGACGACCTCGACGGGGTGGCCGGCGACATCCTGTCGTGGGGCCGTGGCCTGCGCACCGCGGCTCGCCGGGGCGACGCGGCGGGAGCCCTGGACGCCCTCGACTCTCACCGGGTCCTGTGTGCGCACCGCGAGGGCTCGTGGGGCGTTCGCGGATGGACGACGCGGATCACCGACTGGCTGGGCACAACCGAGGCCGAACACATGGGTTGGTATGTGGGACAACCCATCCTGGTGACGGCGAACGATCGCCAGACCTCGACCTTCAACGGTGACACCGGTGTCGTCATCGCCGGCCCGGACACGGAGCCGCAGCGCGCGAATCGTCCCGACTCGTCGGATGCGGTCCGGGTGGCGTTCCGGCGCGGCGGTGAGGTCCGGTTGCTTCACCCGACCCAGCTCGCCGACGTGGTGTCGGTCCACGCGATGACGATCCACCGCAGTCAGGGCAGCCAGTTCGATCAGGTGACCGTCGTCCTGCCGCCGGCCGGCTCGGAACTGCTGACCCGCGAGCTCCTCTACACCGCGATCACCCGCGCGCGGAGCCGGGTGCGCATCGTCGGCACCGCCGACGTGCTCACCGCGGCCGTCAACCGACGCGTGCAGCGGGCCAGCGGGTTGCGGTCGACGCTCAGCGCGATCTGACCCTCAGATCAGCTCACACCCACCCGGCACCAGGTCGCGGCGCTGGTAGCACTCGACGCTCAGCAGCTTGTGCTGGACGTCGTCGGGCAACGACAGGAATCCGGCGATCGCGCGGCTGCGGTCGACCTCCGACCGGTGTGCGGTGACCCCCGCCTTCTTCCGTGCCGCCAGATCCGACACGTCGACGGTCACGTCGATCTCGGAATCCGGTGTGCCGGGCAGCTGATCGCGGGGGATCTCGGGAAAGAGGCTGGGGGCGAGCAGGTCCATCATCCACTCGGGGATCGTCGCGAAGTACAGCGAGCGGACCCGCCAGGCGGGCCCGGCCCGGTGGTAGAGCTTCGTCGAGGCCGCGGCGTCGGCGGCGGCGCACGCCAGCCGGTGGGCGTGAACGTGGTCGGGGTGACCGTAGATGCCGAGGGCGTCGTAGGTGACGACGATGTCCGGCTGGAGCTCGCGGATGTGGGCGGTCAACGCCCGGACCTGTTCGTCGAAGGACGCCGCGCACAGCCGGGGGGCGTCCGGTGCCGATTCGGGCCGCCGGTCGTCGGCGTAGCCGAGCATGATCGGTGGGCGGGGCATGCCGAGGATGCCGACGGCGTCGGTCAGCTCCCGGTGCCGGACCGTGCCCTCGGCCCAGGTGCACATGACCAGGTCGGCCTCGCCGCCGGCGTCGACGTGACGGGCGGTGAGTCCGCCGGTCCACAGCGACTCGTCGTCGGGGTGTGCATGCACCAGCAGCAGTCGAGGCGTACCCATCCACCTAGCTTCCTGATCGTTCCCCGCGGACGGCGCTCACTCGGGCACCATCCGCAACCGGGGTAGTCGGTCCCCGACCCAGGGTAGCCACACCGGCGCTCGGTAAAGTCGGTGTCCGTCACGACGTGTCGCGCCCGGACCCGCGTCCGACACCGGACCCAGCACCGAAACGCCACGTCCACAACTGAACACGTGACTACCGAACACACGAGAACAGAACATGGAGGTTTGCGATGAGCGCTCAGCCCGAAGTTCATGAGTTCCAGGCGGAGACCCGGCAGCTGCTGGATCTCATGGTCCACTCGATCTACTCCAACAAGGACAGTTTCCTGCGTGAGCTGATCTCGAACGCATCCGATGCGCTCGACAAGCTGCGCCTGGAGTCGTTGCTCGACAAGGACCTCGACGTCGACACCTCCGACCTGCACATCACGCTCGTCCCGGATGCGGAGAAGCGCACCCTGGTCGTCGCCGACAACGGCATCGGCATGACCCGCGACGAGGTCGTCGGACTGATCGGCACGCTCGCCCGCTCGGGCACCGCGGAGCTGCGCCGCTCGCTGGCCGAGGCACGCGAGAAGGGTGTCTCGGACGCCGCCGCCGAGGAACTGATCGGACAGTTCGGCATCGGCTTCTACTCGACGTTCATGGTCGCCGAGAAGGTCACCCTGGTGACGCGCAAGGCCGGCGAGACCACCGGAACCCGCTGGGAGTCGACCGGCGATGGCACCTACACGATCGACGACGTACCGGACGCCCCGCAGGGCACCTCCGTCACCCTGGCACTGAAGCCGGCCGACACCGAGGACCACCTGTACGACTACGCCGACAAGTCCAAGCTCCGTCAGCTGGTCAAGCGCTACTCGGACTTCATCGCGTGGCCGATCCGCATGGACGTCGAGAAGACGGTGCCCGTCGAGAAGCCCGAGTCCGAATCGGAGTCCGCCGAGGACGACAAGGCTCCCGAGACCAAGACGGTCATCGAGGCCGAGACCATCAACTCGATGAAGGCCCTCTGGGCCAAGTCGCGGTCGGAGGTCTCCGAGGAGGAGTACCACGAGTTCTACCGGCATGTGTCCCACGCTTGGGACGCGCCGCTGGAGACCATAACCCTGCAGGCCGAGGGCACCTTCGAGTACCAGGCGCTGTTGTTCATCCCGACTCAGCCGCCGTTCGACCTGTTCATGCGCGACAGCAAGGTCGGCATCCACCTCTACGTCAAGCGCGTGTTCATCATGGACGACTGCGCCGAGCTGATGCCGGAGTACCTGCGCTTCGTCAAGGGTGTCGTCGACGCCGCGGACCTCTCGCTCAACGTGTCCCGCGAGATCCTGCAGCAGGACCGGCAGATCCGCGCGATCCGTCGTCGCCTCACCAAGAAGGTCATCTCGACCGTCACCGAGATGCGCGACAGCCGGCCCGACGACTACCGCACCTTCTGGGACGGTTTCGGTCGCGTCTTCAAGGAAGGCCTCGTCAACGACCCGGACAACCGCGACGCGCTGCTCAAGGCGTCGTCCTTCGCGAGCACCCACTCGGAGGAGGAGCTCACGACGCTGGCCGACTACATCGCCCGGATGAAGAGCGGTCAGGACACGATCTACTACATGACCGGCGAGTCCCGGCAGCAGATAGTCAACTCCCCGCACATGGAGGCGTTCCGCGCCAAGGGGATCGAGGTCCTCGTCCTGTCCGACCCGGTCGACGAGATGTGGGTCTCGGCCGGTGCCGAGTTCGACGGCAAGTCGTTCCAGTCGATCGCCAAGGGTGCGGTCGATCTCGACGCCGACGACGAGGACTCCGACGACACGTCGAAGGACGAGCGGGAGAAGGCCTACGCCGACCTGCTGTCGTGGTTGACCACCACGCTGTCCGACGACGTCAGCGAGACCCGGCTGTCGTCGCGCCTGACCGAGTCCCCGGCCTGCCTCGTGGGGGACACGTTCTCGATGTCACCCCAGCTGGAGAAGCTGTACCGGGCCTCGGGACAGCAGTTCCCGAAGTCCAAGCGGGCGCTCGAACTCAACCCCGATCACCCGCTGGTCGAGGCACTCAACAAGGCGTACGCGAACGGCGACCACGACAAGCTGGTGCCGACCGCGAAGCTCGTCTACGGCATGGCCGTGATCGCGGAGGGCGGCGAACTCGAGGATCCCGCGGAGTTCGCGAAGCTGCTCGCGGGCAGCCTCACCGAGTCGTTCGCGGCCGGTTCGGATTCCTGATCGGGTTCCCGACGCCCCGGGTGGGTCGCCCGGAATGACCCGGCGGAGGTGGACGATCACCATCGGAGTCGGGGCGTTGGTCCTGGCGGTCGTGCTGGTGTCCGCTCTCCTCGTGGGATTGTCACGCGAGGACGAGCGGGCCCGCACGCCCGCCGGTGCCGTCCGGACCTATCTCACCGCGCTCGCCGACGCCGACGCCTCGGCGGCCCTTGCCGTCGTCGAATCGCGCCCGGACGCCCGGTTTCTCTCCGACGGGGTGTTGCGTCAGCAGCGCGCCGAAGCGCCGATCTCCGACATCGAGGTCGACGATCCAGGGGAGTTCGCACAGACGGTCCAGGCGCGGTATCGGCTCGGGGCACGTGAGGTCGGCATGCCCATCAGGGTGACGCGGGCCGGGGACGGCTGGGCGGTGGTCGACGGCGCGGTGAAGGTGCGCATCGAGTCGCTGCTGGTGCCGAGCCCGACGTTGTTCGGAGCGCAGGTGAAGGCCGGGGAGACCGTCTTCCTCTTTCCGGGGCCGCAGCGATGGGGTTCCCGGGACACCGACTTCGTCGGACGTCCCGCCGACGGACCGCCCACCGGTCCGCGCGCGCCGATGACGGTTCAGGTGGTCGCCGAGCTCAGTCCCACCGGGGTGTCGGCGGTCAGCGACGCCGTCTCGGCACAGCTCACCCGATGCGCGGCCTCGACCCGCGCCGACGCCGGAGCCGACGTCCCCGGCTGCACGCAGCGGCTGTTCCGGTCCGCGGTCGACGGCAGCGTGCGATGGACCGCCCCACGAGACCTGTCCGGTCTGCGGTACCTCCTCCGACGCCCCGATGCGAGAACCGGTTCGATGCCGGACGAGAAGGACCTCGGCACGGTCGACGTCGCGGGTGCGGTCGAATGGCGGGTGGCCTACACGCCGGACTACGACCGGAACGGACCCCGCGTCGAGACGACCGACATCCAGTACCTCATCGGGGAAGTCGACCTCACCGCCGGCACACCGTCGTTCACCGCCGAACCGGCGACCTGACCCCGACGCGGCGGACCTACCCGGCCGGCGGTGCAGGTCGGAGTCGGAACACCGGGATCCGGCGATCGGTGCGCTTCTCGTACAGGTCGAAATTCGGCCACACCGTGCGCAGCTTCTGCCACGCCGCGTCGCGGTCGGCTCCCTCGAGTTCGGTCGGGACCGCGACGGACACCACTCCGGCGACGACGATCTCGATCGTGTCGGCGGCCCGGATGTTGTACACCCACGCAGGCATTTTCGGCCCACCGAAGTAGGAGCCCGCGATCAGCCAGTCGTCGCCGTCGGGAACCGCGAGGAGTTGGGTGGTCCGGATGGCGCCGGTCTTTCGACCTGTCACCCGGATGGTGATGTTCGGGAGATCGGCGATGTCGAGCAGGGTCATCCGTTGACCGGTGACGGTCTGAATGGCGTTGTCACCCACCACGATCTGCGGGAGAAAACGAGGCATCCAGGGGATCGAACCGATCTTGATCGCGAGGCTGCGCCGCACCTTCATCCGCCTAGTGTGACATGACATCGTCGTCGCGTCGGCAGGGTGCCGGATAGCGTGCACGTCATGGGCGGTCACACGACGGGACGCATCCTCATCGACGGCGGGCAGACGGGAACGCGTCTGCGGGTCGAAACGCCGGCCGGAACCGACGACCGCGAGCTCGGACCGATCCGCACGGACCAGCCCGTCGTCGAACAGATCGCGCGAGCCCTCCACGACGCCGGCATACCGGAGGCCATGTGGTCGATGGCCGCCGGGGTCTCCGGACTCACTCCTCAGGCTGCGCGCCCGTCGGCGTTGCTTGCCGCGGTCGCCGACCTCGGGGTGACGTCGGTTGCGCTGGCACATGATTCGGTCACCGCCTACCTGGCCGCGAACCGGGACGGGTTCGGCGTGGTCACCGCGGTAGGTACCGGCGTCGTGACACTCGGCGTCGGACCCGCCGGGGTCCACCGGGTGGACGGCTGGGGCCATCTGTTCGGTGACGCGGGCAGCGCCTATTGGATCGGACGAGCCGGGATCGATGCCGCGCTGCGTGCTTTCGACGGACGGGGGAGCGCGACGGTTCTACGAGATCGGGCCGCCGAGGTCTTCGGCCCGCTCGACGAGTTGTACATGGTCGTGCAGGGAGATCCGGACCGCGTGGCGCGGGTGGCCGGATTCGCCCGGGCCGTGGATGCGGCCGCACGGGATGGTGACGCGGTCGCACAGGGGATCATCGACGACGCCGCGGACGAACTCGCCGGGTCGGCGCTCACCGCGCTGGATCGCAGTGGTCACCGGCCCGGCGAGAAGGCGCGGATCAGTTGGATGGGCTCGGTGATGACCGCCAACGACCGACTCCGCGGGCGATTCGTCGACGTGGTCGGCGAAGCTGCGCCCGGTGTGGACATCGGGGCGCCGTACGGGCAACCCCTCGACGGTGTGCGGTTGCTGGCCGGGCTCGACGAATCGCACCCGCTGGCCGCCGAGGTCCACCGAAGCGGGCGGTGAGGTCAGCGCCCCTTGAACTCCGGCTTGCGCTTCTCGAAGACGGCGGTGATGGCCTCGGACAGATCCTCGCTGGGGAGGAACGCCGAGTTCCAGGCCGCGACGTAGCGCAGGCTGTCGTGCACGGCCGCGCTGCGGGAGTGGTCGAGCACGTCCTTGATGCCGTGGACGACGAGCGGCGGGTTGTCGGCGATCTCCCGTGCGGTCGCGCGAGCGAGTGCGAGCACGGCGTCCTGATCGTCGGCGACGTCGTTGACCAGTCCGATCTTCTCGGCACGTGCGGCGTCGATGTCCTTGCCCGTCAGCGCCAGTTCACGCATGTGGCCGTCGCCGATGATGTACGGCATGCGGGCGAGAGTGCCCACGTCGGCGACCATGCCGACCTTGACCTCACGGATGCTGAACTTTGCGTCGGCGCTCGCGTAGCGGACGTCGGCAGCGCAGATCAGGTCGACTCCGCCGCCGATGCACCAACCCGAGACTGCGGCGACGACCGGCTTGCGGCAGTCCGCGACCGCGGTGATCCCGGCCTGCAGCTTGCGCAGCGACTCCAGGAACTCGGTCCGCGCGGCGGCCTTGGCGTTGTCGGCCAGGACGTTGGCCAGGGTGCCGCCCATCGCGACGAGGTCGAGTCCGAAGGAGAAATGCTTGCCGGCTCCGGTCAGCACGACGACGCGCACCTCGGGATCGGTGTCGATGTGGCCGAAGAGCTCGGGGAGCTCGCGCCAGAAGTCGGGGCCCATCGCGTTGCCCTTGCCGGGGCCGGTCAGCGCGACCTCGGCGATGTGGTCGGCAACGGTGACGTCGAACGCGGTCCAGTCGCGTTCATTCCAGGCTTGCTCTGTCATGCGAGGGAGCTTACTCGGCAGTCAGGACGTCCGATGGGCGGACTACCGGCGGCGCCCTGTTAGATGACACCCATGAGCGGATACATCCAGGAGGACATCGGCCCCGAGGAGCTCGCGCATCGTTCCGAGCTCGCGTCGTCGATCGCCGGGAGCGTGCGCGAACTGATCGACGCGACCGTGCGAACCGAGGTCGGCGAGGCCGACATCGCCGAGGCGCGCCGGCTCATCGAGGCCGCCACCGAGATCCTCCGTAAGGACCAGCTGCCCGGCGCCTACGGCATCCGGTTCAACTCCGACGGCACCAAACGCTCGTGGGGCAATGCCGTTCTGGGGCGGCGCAATCCGATCGCACCGCCCGTCGAGCTGCATCACGAGCCCGAGTTCAGTTGGACCGAGGTCGAACTCGGGGCCGCCTACGAGGGTCCGGCCGGACTCGTCCACGGTGGTGTCCTGGCACTGATACTCGATCAGCTGCTCGGTTCGACCGCCGAGTTCCAGGGTGTCCCGGGAATGACCGGCACTCTCAACGTCCGGTATCGCAGCGCGACGCCGCTCGGCCGGATCCGTGGTGAGGCGCGGGTCGACCGGGTCGAGGGCGTGAAAACCTTTGTCACCGGCACGATCACGCGCGACGGCAAGGTCAGCGCCGAGGCCGAGGGGATCTTCATCCTGCCCAAGTGGGCCCGCGGTGAGGTGTCCGACGTGTTGCGCAAGTCGGTCGGCGAGGGCTGAGTGCCCTCGTGCCGCACGTAGGGCATCAGTACTCGGTGAGCGGTGTGCGCGCACCGACCAGTGAGTAACGCGCACAGAGGAAAGCGCCGTTGCGGGCGAGCTCCTGCAGTTCGAGATCGTAGCGTCGCGGGAAGAGCGGGCGTCCGGACCCGAGGGTGACCGGCGCGATCGAGACGATCATGTCGTCGAGCATCCCGGCCTCGGCGAACTGGGCGGCGAGATCACCTCCGCCGACGACCCACACGTCCTGGCCACCCGCTGCTTCGGTCAACAGATCGCGGTGGTCGGCGGGATTCCCGTCGATGACGGTGATGGAGTCGGCCACCGGGGTGATCGTCCGATGGGTGAACACGAAGGACGGGATCTCGTACGGCCACGGTTTGCCGTCGGCGAGTTCGTTGTCGAGCAGCCACCGGTAGGTGGTGTACCCCATGACCGCGGCGCCGATCCCGGCGTAGAAGTCGTCGTAGTTCATCGGACCGCCCTCTTCGAGCGGTTGGGTCAGAAGCCAGTCGAGGCTGTCGTGGTCGTCGGCGAGATAGCCGTCGAGCGTGGTCGCGGTGTAGTAGCGGAAGGACATCTAGAAACCTCCGGAGTGCTTGCGGTGCCACATGATCGGGTCGGGGTCGTGTGCCGCGACGTCGACGCCGGCCGCGCGCAGCATCCACCGCGCGAGTTGACGACGATGCGCGGAGAAGGTCAGTACGTGCGCGACGATCTGGGAGAGCAGAA
Organism: Gordonia sp. CNJ-863; assembly: GCF_001942325.1. Classification (NCBI taxonomy): domain Bacteria; kingdom Bacillati; phylum Actinomycetota; class Actinomycetes; order Mycobacteriales; family Gordoniaceae; genus Gordonia; species Gordonia sp. CNJ-863. Next base: position 17,960 of record NZ_MKKG01000004.1, on the reverse strand, counting down.
ACGATTCGGGCGGGTCGCACAATGCATCGATGACGCGGTCCTGCCAGGCGTTGCGGCGGTCGATGTCGCGGATCAGCGCCAGCCAGCGGGGAGTCAGTTCGCGGTGCAGTTCGACGAGGGTGGGCAGATCCACCGGCGGGTCGGGCGGCATGTCGGCGCCCTCGATTGTTGCCAGCCACGGCTGCTTGTCGACGACGAGATGTGACATCACCTGCGCGAGTGACTCTTCCGGTCCGTTCCAGTGCAGCGGTTCGTGGCCGGGAAGCAGTCTCCGGTTCCACTCGTCGTCGTCGATTCCCTTGGCGGCGTCGAGCAGGACCCCGACGTCGTCGAGGTCGTGTCGCACCATGAGCATCAGGACGTCGCCGGCACTCTCCGTGGTGGGGGTGCCGCTGTCGACGTAGAGCACTGTGGGCGAGTGGAAGTGGATGCCGTTGGGCGCGGGTAGCCAGTGGCTGTGCTCGGCCGGCGTGGTGGTCGACGCCGCTCGTCCTGGGCTGTGTCCGAAGGCGCGTGTGAAGGCCCGGGCGAACCCGTCGACGGACTCGTAGCCGGAGTCGAAGGCGACCTCGGTGACCGTCCGGCCGTGTTGCAGCAGCCAGGCGGCACGCTCGAGGAGCACCCGTCGACGCAGCGCCACCGGCGACTCGCCCACACCCCGGCTCACCTGCCGGGAGAAGTGGAACGGCGACGAGAACGCGCCGCCTGCCATCTCGTCCAGACTCGAGTGCTTGTCGGCCAGTACGGCGTCGAGCAACTCGCGCAGTCGATCACGGTCGCCGGAGGTCCGGTCGCTGGGAGTCGAGGTCACGCATCGAGTATGGAACGCCGGACACCGATCTGACCCGACCGTTCTTGCTGCGGTCGGCTTTCCTGCTCAGTCGCGGCTGAGCAAGGGGATGAGCTTCTCGGTCTTCTCCGGTGTCCAACCCGGGGGCTGCAGGATCTCTGCCCACGCCGCCGGGATCGCGGCCAGGTAGAAGTGGCCGTGGCCGTCGGGAACCCCGGTCGACACCGCCATGTCGGCGCTGACCTGCAGGAAGGTCACGAAGGGAATCCAGTGCATCGCCGGCAGGACGTCCCGTCCACGCGCTTCGTTGAGCCAGTCGGGCTCGCGGAGGATCAGGCGCGGCGACCACCACGAGATCGGGTCGGAGGCATGCTGCAGGTAGACCGCGCGGCCCGGGACCCACTCGCCCTTGGCGTTGTACAGATCCGGAGCGTCGGCGATGAAGCGGACCTGCCGACCGTCCTCGTAGACCGGTTGCCACTCGGGCGTGCCGGGGTCGCGGTTGGTGGTTGTGTCGACCCACAGCGAGTTGTTGAACGTCGGGCCGACGAACAACGCGCCGTCGGTCCGGGCGTTGAGGGACGGAATCGTGCCGAAGGCCGACTCGGCGGCGAACGAACCGAGACTCTCGCCGAAGACCACCAGCTTGGGCCGCTGGGCCTCCGGGATCGCACGGACCCGTTCGGAGACGGCCTCGAACAAGGCCTGACCGGCTTGGCGCGCCCGCTCCTTGTCGACGAGGAACGACAGCCAGCTGGGTAGATAGGAGTACTGCATGCTGACCGTGGCGGTGTCGCCGTTGTACATGTACTCGAGGGAGTCGACTGTCGCCTGGTTGATCCAGCCGGTGCCCGTGGTCGAGGCGACCGCGACGACCTGCCGTTGCAGCCCACCGGTGCGTTCGAGTTCTTCGGCGGCGAGTTTCGCGTTGGCGCGCAGGTCGTCTCCCGAGCCGAGGCCGACGTAGGCGCGGATCGGCTCCATCGCGGGGGTGCCGTTGAACGCCGACAGCTCCTCGACGGTCGGACCGACCGAGACGAAGATCCGGCCCTGACGTCCGAGTGAATCCCAGGTCACCAGCGAGCCCGGACCACCGGACCGCAGCGGCGACGTCGGCGGCGTGGAGTCGGCGGTGGTCTCGTCGTTGACCGCGGCGAACGACGAGTTCAGAGCTTTCATACCGTAGTTCGCGACCACGCCGTTGAGCACGAAGACGGTGACGAGGATCGCGACGACGATCGCCGCGACCGCGGAGATACGCGGCGGGGCAACGTGGTTGATCTTGCGGACCAGCCAGACGACGCCGTCGCCCCACGCCTGGCCGATCAGGATGAGCAGGAAGAAGACCACGATGAAGATGACCGCGATCTGCGGGTATGCGGTCCAGGACAACAGGTCGACGTCCATCATGGTGCGGATCTGATCCTGCCACCGCTGGAACATCACGAGCATGACCAGGGTGCCGGCGATCGCGGCGAGGCCGAGCGCCACCCAGACCCGGTGCATCGGGGCGGGCCAGGGCTTGTCGCGGGAGATCATGAATCGGATCAGCCACGAGAAGAACACGCCGAGCGAGTATCCGAGCGCCGCCGACGCGCCGCTGACGACACCCTGGAACAGTGCGCCTCGGGGAAGCAGCGACGGTGTCATCGACAACCACAGGAACACCAATGCCACACTCAGCCCGACGCAGGAGAAGCGGTCGAGGCGCCGCCGCCACCACCCCGGGCGGGCGCCATCGGCACCGCCCTCGGCAGGGGCCGGCGCCTCCGCGACCGGTTCGGCGGCAGGTTCGGCAGGGGGCTCGATACCCGGGTCGGTGGCAGGGGTCGACGACGACACGTGGGTTCCTCTTTTCTCGAGAACCCGGCAAACCTAGCAGCGGATGACGGTCGGCGACATGGCGTGTGCCCACTTCGGCCCAATACTGCTCCCGCACGGTTACCGCCGGTGGTGGTCGTCCGTGCCCGGTTCGGTCGAGATGCCCTACTTCACCTCGGACCGCATCACGCGAACCAGCCCGATGCCGAGGGGGAGCGCGATCCAGATCAGGCCGGACACCAGCAGCCGCGCCCACTCGCCGCCGGTGGCCCACTCCCCGGACTGGAAGGGCATGTGGGTCAGCGTCGTGTCGACCCACTGCCCGAGGTTGTCCTTGAACCACGGGACCAGTTCGCTGACCACCGACAAGGCCGTCGGGAGCGCGAAGTAGGCGACGACGGCTCCCGGGGTGTTGAGGATCAGGGCGGCGAAACCGAATCCGAGCAGCAGACCGAATGCCTGGATGACAAAGGAATTGACGAATCCGGCCACGCCCAGTCCCCAGGCGCCGGCCGGGTCGGCGAAGGCGATGGCGGCGATGCTGTTCCCGATGATCCCGAGGACCAGTGCCACCGCGACCGCGGCCACTCCGGTGATCAACGACGCGACGAGTTTCGCGCCGATGATCCGTTCCCGGCGGGGTTCTAGCGTGAAGGTCGTGAGCGCGGTGCGTTGGCTCCATTCGCCGGTGACCAGCAGGATCGCGAGGATCGGCAGGATGATCGCGGTGGGGATGTTCATCAGCCCGAAGAACTCGCCGAGGTTGAGGTTCTCGGGATCGTTGCGGTTGGCGATGAGCATCGCGACCATGATGACCGCGGCGATGACGCCGATCGACGCGGTCAACCAGAAGCCGGCCCGGGTGTCGACGAGCTTGCGGAGTTCGACGCCGACGAGGCGCCCGAACGGGATACCGGGGCGGTCGACGTCGATCCCGCCGGTGGTCGGGAGGGGTGCGCGGAAGTCGGCGACGGTCATCGGAGGGCTCCTTCGAGGGTGGGCTGCTCGCGCTGCGTGTCGGAGGTCAGCTGCAGGAACATGGCTTCGAGTTGTGCACCGTGGGCGGGACGTAACTCGGTGAGGACGACACCGACCGCCGCCGCGGCGCGGCCGACGTCGACCGGGTCTGCGTCGACGTCGAGTCCTCCGGATGTGTTGGGACGGGCCACGATCTGAGCTGCGGTCAGTGCTCGCAGCAGGGCCTCGTCATCGAGCGAGCGGACGCGCGATCCGGCGCCGGCCAGCAGTTCGGCCTTTGGCCCCTGCGCGACGATCCGCCCGTTGCCGATGACGACGATGTCGTCGGCGATGATCTCGATCTCGTGGAGCAGATGCGAGGACAGCAGGACCGTGCCGCCACGATCGGCATAGTTGCGCAACAGAGTTCGCATCCAGTGGATACCGGCGGGGTCGAGGCCGTTGGCCGGTTCGTCGAGGATGAGGATCTTCGGGTCACCGAGCAGCGCGGCGGCGATACCGAGGCGCTGGCGCATTCCGAGGGAGTAGTTGCGCACCCGACGGCCCGCCTCCTCTGGTGTGAGACTCACCTTCTCGAGCATCTCCTCGACCCGGTCGCCGCTGATCCCCATCGTCATCGCGGCCAGACGAAGGATCTCGGCGCCGGTCCGTCCGGCGTGCTGCGCAGAGGCGTCGAGCAGAACGCCGACCTGCGTGGCCGGGTTCGGGATGGTCCGGTAGTCGACGCCGTAGAGGTGCGCGACCCCAGCGCTGGCCGGCGTGAGCCCGGCGATGATGCGCATGGTCGTCGACTTGCCGGCACCATTCGGGCCGAGGAAGCCGGTGACCTGCCCGGGCCGACAGGTGAACGAGACGTCGTCGACCGCGACGTGCTCGCCGTATCGTTTGGTGAGGTTCTGCACTGTGATCATGGGTCTCATGGTTGTCGGGGCAGGTGGTCGCCCACATCGGTCGCCGGTTCACGGGTACATCAGCCGAAAGTCGTAGACGCGTCGTATCCGATGGTCGGAGGTCGCGCCCGAACTGTCCGACTAGCGTGAGCGACTGTGAAACCCGAGCAGTACCAACCCCCGCTCACGTGGGCCGGTCACGCGTGGCGACTCGCACTCATGCTGCTGGTCTCCGCGGCCGTGTTCAGCACCCGCGCCGGATACCTGTGGAACGAGGTGCGCTGGTGGTTTTTCGCCGACCTCGCACTCGGGGTGGCGTCGTACTCGGCGGTCTGGTGGCGGCGTCGGTATCCCGTTGCGGTGACCGTGTTCACCAACCTCGCGGGGATCGTGTCGACGACGTCGCTCGGCCCGGCGACTCTCTCGCTGGTGTCGATGGCGACCCGCCGGCGGTGGGTCGAGATCATCCCGCTGACGCTCCTGTGCGTGGTCGCGAATGTGGTCGCGTCGCAGTTCTTCTCAACCCCCGCCGAGGAAGACGACCCGGCGCTCGTGGTCTACGCCGTCATTGCCGCACTCACCGCGGCGATGGTGTCCTGGGGCATGTACATCGGTTCGCGGCGGGAACTCCTCGCGAGCTGGCAGGCCAGGGCGCTCGCGTCGGAAGCCGAGCAGCAGGCCAAGGTGCAGCAGGCGCGATCGCTGGAACGTGCGCGCATCGCGCGCGAGATGCACGACATTCTCGCCCACCGGATCTCGGCGATGAGCATGTCGGCCGGGGCACTGGCCTACCGAACGGACCTGACCGGTGAGCAGGTGCGTGAGACGGCACGCACGATCCAGGAGACCTCACATCTCGCGCTCACCGAGTTGCGCGAGGTCCTCGGGGTCCTACGGGAGGGCCCGGGCGACGCCGCGCCGGAGGAACCACAGAATGCGCCTGACCTGATGGCGCTCGTCGACGAGGCGCAGCGGCTCGGAATGCGGGTCGACGCGCGGTGCGAGATCGACCCCGCCGCACTGCCTCCGACTATCGCCCGCACGCTCTATCGGTGTGTGCAGGAGGCCCTGACCAACGCCCGCAGACACTCTCCGAGCGCGCCGGTCACGATGCACATCCGCGGTGGCCCCGACCACGGCGTCGATCTCCTCGTCGAGAACCCGTTGCCGCTGACGGCCGGAGCCGCCTCACCCGCCCCGGGTTACGGCCTGGTCGGACTCGCCGAGCGCGTCGGCCTGCACGGTGGGCGGCAGTCCGCGACCGTCAGCGACGACAAGAGATTCTTGCTGCACGTCTGGCTACCGTGGCAGTCATGACCGCACGCATCATGATCGTCGACGACGACCCGCTCGTCCGATCGGGACTCCGGCTCCTCCTCGGGGGCGACGCCGAGCTCGACATCGTCGCCGAAGCAGGCAACGGGCAGGAAGCCCTCGACAGCCATCGCGACGATCCGGTCGACCTGATCCTGATGGACCTGCGCATGCCGGTTCTCGACGGCATCGAGGCCACCGGACGATTCAAGGCACTGCCGGCGCCGCCGGCGGTGATCGTGCTGACCACCTTCGACGCCGACGACTTCGTGGTACGCGCGCTCGCCATGGGCGCCGACGGCTTTCTCCTCAAGGACACCGCGCCCGACCAGATCGTCGCAGCCATCCACAACGTGCTCGCCGGACAACCCGCGCTGAGTCCCTCGGTCACCGCCGCGTTGATCAAGCAGGTTGTTGACGGCGGGGGAGCCCGATCATTCTCTGCCACAACCCGTATCGAGTCGCTCACCGCCCGGGAGCACGACGTCGCCGTCGAACTCGCGCGGGGGGCTTCGAACGCGGAGATCGCCGACCGGCTCTACATGAGCCTCGCGACGGTCAAGGCGCACATCTCGCACATCTTCACCAAGCTCGACGCCTCGAACCGCGTCCAGGTCGCGATCCTCATGCACGACGCCGGAGTGGTCTGAGAGCGCCCCGACGTGCCGCACGGCTGAACGCCCACACGAGGAGCACCATCCCGATCAGCTCGACGAGCGTCTGGGTGATCACCGTCGCCGCGGCCAGCTCGGCGCCGACCGGAAGCGCCAGTGCCAGCGGGAGCACCACGAGCGAATTGCGGGTCGCGCCAGAGAACACGACGGCTGTCCCGGACGCCGGTGAGAGGTGAAGGGCGCGGGCGACGCCGAGCCCGACGATCGCCATGAGGATCAGGAACAGGACGTAGACCGGGATGACGCCGGCGATGTCGTCGAAACGGGAATCGATCCGCGGGACCTGCGATCCGACAGCGGTGACAAGCACCGCCATCATCAGCGGGACCATCGTCACCGACACCGCGTCGCCGGTACGACGCCCGACATCGCTCCGGACGGCCCATGCCTGCGAGAGCCAGGCCAAGACCAGGGGGAGGGCGATCAGAACCGCGAACGCCCACAGAAACGGCTCCGGATCGATCGCTGCCCGGTCCTCGCCGAGCAGGAGTGTCAGATACACCGGGACGATGAGCATCTGGGCGAGCAACAGCAGCGGCGTCGCCGCGAGCAGGCGCTGCCGGTCACCCCCGGCGAGACCGGCGAAGACGACGACGTAGTCGACGCACGGACACAACAGCACCAGCAGCGCACCAATCCGGATGGCGTCATCAGCCGGTAGAAGGGGAGACAACGCCCAGACCACGAGCGGCACGAGAACGAAGTTCACCGCCAGCACCACCGCCAGAAACCTTCGGTCGCGCAGCGAGGCAACGAGATCTGTCGCCCTGACCTGGAGGAAGGTGGCGAAGAGGAGAGCGGCCAGCAACGGGGTGACCGCCACGTCCATCGACTCGGCCGCCGACGGCACCGTCAGCCCGAACGTCAGGCCCGCGCCGATCGCGAGGAGATACAGCGCGACCTGATGTCGTTCGAGACGTTCGGGAACGCGGACGGTGTCGGGCACGGCACCATTCTGGGCCACCGGGCGTCGATCGGCGCCACGGGCCGCGGTACTGCGCGACACTCGACGGATGACCGCACCGTCCCGACGCCACGACGTGGCTCTGCTCGTCGTGATCGTCGCGGCCCTGATCGCGGTCAACGTCGCGGCTCACCGCTCGAGTGGCGTGTTCGCGGTGCTGATCATCCCGGTGGCGGCGATCCTCTTGCTGCTCATAGCGCGGCTCGGCGGACTCGACTGGCGCGAACTGGGACTGAGCCGCGCCGAACTGCGCGCGGGTGTCCCGTTCGCCGTCGCCTCGGTGATCGTCGTGGCGGCGATCGTGTCGACCGCCGTCGCGATCCCGGCGACCCGTGACTTCTTCCTCTCGGACCGCTACGACGACACATCCGAGGCGTTGCTGGCCGCGTTCGTCGTCATCCCGCTACAGACCGCCATCCCCGAGGAACTGATGTTCCGCGGCGTCCTGCAGGGAACCCTCGGCCGGTTGTGCGGTCCGACCGGGACCCTTGTCTACGGCGCCGTCGCCTTCGGACTGTGGCACATCCTGTCCTCGACGGGACTCACCGAAGGAAACGAAGGACTCAGCGACACCCTCGGGTCGGGCACCGTCGCGCAGGTCGCCGGGATCGCTGGTGCGGTTGTCGCGACCGGCCTCGCGGGCTTCGTTCTCGGTTGGCTACGGCAGCGCACCACGAGTCTCCTCGCCCCCATCGCCTTGCACTGGGCCCTCAACGCCACCGGCGCGATCGGTGCCGCGGTGGCGTGGCAGGTCTCCTGACCGGCGTGCGCTCACGCCGTCCCGAAGACCCGATCACCCACATCCCCGAGGCCGGGTCGGATGAATCCGTCGGCGTCGAGTTCGCGGTCGATCCCGGCGGTGTAGACGGGAACCTCGGGATGTGCCCGGTGCAGGACGTCGATGCCTTCCGGACAGGCGACGAGGCACATGAACTTGATCGATCGCGGCGCGTACTCCTTGATCCGGTCGATCGCCGCGACCGCCGAAAAGCCGGTCGCGAGAAGGGGATCGACGATCACTACATCGCGCTCGTCCAAATCCGGCGGCATCTTGAAGTAGTACTCGACCACGACCATCGTCTTGGGGTCGCGATAGAGGCCGATGTGGCCGACCCGCGCGCCCGGCACGACGGTGAGCATGCCGTCGGCGATCCCGGCGCCGGCACGCAGGACCGCCGCGAACACCAGCTTCTTGCCGTCGATCACGCTCGCCGTGGTGGTCTCCAGCGGTGTGTCGATGGTGATCTCGTGCATGGGGATGTCCCGCAGCACGTCGTAGGCCATGAGGGTGGAGATCTCGTTCAGCAGGCGCCGGAAGTCGTTGGTGGACGTGTCTTTCCGGCGCATCAGGGTGAGCTTGTGCTGCACCAGTGGATGGTCGATGACGGCGACGGTGCCCATGGGTTCCCCTATCGTGGTTCTCAGAAGACGGTTCCGGTGCTGCGGATCGACAAGGGCGGCAGCCCGTTCCGCAGGCGGGTGGCCAGGACCCGGCCGGCCGCCCAGGTTCCGCCCTCGAGGATGCAGGCCAGCGGCATCGTCGCCGCGTCGGTCCCGAGCCGTTCGCGGACGAGTCCGGCGATCTCGTCGAGCAGGGCGACGGTGAGGGCACGCCATTCGATGACGATCTGGTCGCCGACCTCCCATTCGACGTCGGCCCAGTCCTCGTCCCGAAGTGTGAGCACGCCGGTGTCGAGGAAGAGTCCACCGTTGCGGTACTCGGGGAGACCCGTCAGCTCGTCGAGGCCGGTGACCTCGACGCCGGACCAGAGGAACGGTTCCAGCAGCGAGTAGGTCAGCCACTGGGACAGCTTGTGGAACGGGATCCACCCGGCGGTGAGACCCGGTCCGGTCACTGCGCGGTGAGGCCAGCAATCGCCCAGCGGTACGGACCCGATCCTGTTGTCCGACGGCCAGATCGGGCCGAGGTGAGTCAGCACGGAGCCGAGGATCTCGGCAGCGGTCACCGTTCCGCGACCGTCCGCGGTCAGGTGATCGAACAGCCGTCCGGGCCGGCCGTCGGGGCCGAACACCGTCGGTTCATCGGCGAGAACGTCGCCCAGCCGACGCAACAGTTCGACGCGACCCGCCAATCCGGTGAGCGGATTGGTGGGGGAGACCTGGAAGGCGCCGCCCAAACTCTCGATCGTCACCGCACGGAGGCCGGCCGCGTGGACGCGGAGGGGTTGCGCCGCATCGTCGGAGAACAACCCGGCGGTGAACGCCTGCCAGCTGGCGACGCCGAGTCCTTCCGAGCGGGTCAGGACCAGGCCGCTCGACTCCTCACGATAGGACCACTCGGGACCGGCCCCGGCGTCCAGGAGCACGCTGACCAGGACGACGTCGATGAGTGCACGGGTGTGGTCGGGGGAGTTCGTCGACGGTAGTGCGTCACGAAGCGCTCCGAGCCGGTCGACGCCGCCGGCCTCGAAATGGCGCCAGCGACTGTGGAATGGGATCGTGCCGTCGGGATAGCGACCGCGGGTCGTCTCGACGACGATGTCCGCAGCGACACCGAGGGCATCGTCGTGAACCGTGAACCAGGGGGACCGGCCGTCGCGGGCACGCTCGAGGAGCCGGCGCGAACGCTCGCGAACCGCGGTGCTCGTTCGCAGCAGCGCGGCCGCGGCGACGTCATTGTCGGGTGTCCCCGCGGACCGGTCGGCGGTGCCGTTCCGCACGGTGCCGCTCACTCGAGCCCCCGGCCCTTGACCTTTCGCAACGCCTCGGCGTCGGGCACGGGTCCCGGGGTGAAGTAGCCGGCGGCCATCTTGGCGTCGATCTCCACCCGGGCATCGGCCGGGACCAGCTCATCGGGGATGTTGACCCGCTCGCCGACCTCGATGCCCGAGCCGGTGATCGCGTCGTACTTCATGTTGCTCATCGAGACGAGCCGGTGGATCTTGGTGATCCCGAACCAGTGCAGCACATCGGGCATGAGTTCCTGGAAGCGCATGTCCTGAACTCCGGCAACACATTCCGTGCGGGCGAAGTACTGGTCGGCGGTGTCGCCGCCTTCCTGTCGCTTGCGGGCGTTGTAGACGAGGAACTTCGTCACCTCGCCCAGTGCGCGCCCTTCCTTGCGGGAGTAGGCGACCAGGCCCACGCCTCCGCGCTGGGTGCCGCGGATGCACTCCTCGATCGCGTGCGTGAGGTACGGGCGACAGGTGCAGATGTCCGAACCGAACACGTCCGAGCCGTTGCACTCGTCGTGGACGCGGGCGGTCAGCTCGACCGATGGATCGGCGAGATCACGGGCATCGCCGAAGACGTAGACGGTCTGGCCGCCGATGGGTGGCAGGAAGACCTCCAGGTCCGATCGCGTGACGAGTTCGGGATACATGCCCCCGGTTTCCTCGAACAGCACCCGCCGCAGCTCGGCCTCGGAACAGCCGAAGCGCTCGGCGACACCGGGCAGATGCCACACCGGCTCGACCGCGGCCTTGGTGACCAGGGCGGCGCCGCTCGGGAGCAGCAGCTTGCCGTCGGGGACGAGCCGCCCCTTCTCGATGGCCTCGGCGATCTCGGGGAGGATGACGTGCGCCTTGGTGACCGCGATGGTCGGTCGGATGTCGTAGCCGGCGGCGATCTTGTCGGGGAAGCTCTCGGCGACCGTCGCTCCCCAGGGATCGAGCGAGACGATCGCCTTCGGATCTCCCCATTGCGGATACGGTCCGATGTGGTCGGTCGGGGAGGTGTTGGTCAGATCCGCGCGATGGTCGCGGGCCAGCGCACCGGCGGCCACCGCCAGCGCACGGTAGACGCTGTACGACCCGCTGTGGGTGCCGATCACGTTGCGGTGAGCGCGAACTCCGGTCGTCCCGATGACCGGCCCGCGCTCGGCCGCGGTGGGTGCCCCCCAGTGGATGGGCGGGGCGTCGACTCCGCCGCTGTGCGAGGTCAGTCGGATGTGCCCCAGGGATTTGTGCTCGCCGGACATCGCGATCTCCTTCTGCCACGACGGTCATCCGCCACCTCGAGGAAAGCGCCAGCATAGTTCCGAATTCGCGATCGTGCCGCGCGGAACGACTGCGCTCCTCGGAGACGACGATGCGGTGACACCCGGGTCGGATACCACCGCATCGTCGTGTGAGAGGCGATCAGCGAGTCAGCTGACCGACGGATCGGCTCAGACGTCGAACCGGTCCAGGTTCATGACCTTGTCCCACGCCGCGACGAAGTCCTTGACGAACTTCTCCTCGGCGTCGTCGGAGGCGTACACCTCGGCCAGGGCGCGCAGCTGCGAGTTCGAGCTGAACGCCAGGTCGACGCGGCTGCCGGTCCAGGTCTGTTCACCGGTTGCGCGGTCGGTGCCGACGAAGACGTTCTCGTCGTCGGTCTTCGACCACTTGGTGGACATGTCGAGCAGGTTGACGAAGTAGTCGTTCGTCAGCACGCCCGGCTTGTCGGTGAGCACACCGAGTGCCGAGTTCTGGTAATTGGCACCGAGCACGCGCAGGCCGCCGATGAGGGCGGTCATCTCCGGCGCGCTCACGGTGAGCAGATTCGCCCGGTCGAGCAGCGTGAACTCGGCCGGCAGTGAGGCACCCCGCTTGCCGTTGTCACTGCCGAGGTAGTTGCGGAAACCGTCCGCGGTGGGCTCGAGGTATGCGAACGAGTCGACGTCGATGTCGTCCTGCGCCACGTCGGTGCGGCCCGGCGTGAACGGCACGGTGACGTCGACTCCCGCATCGCGAGCGGCCTTCTCGATAGCGGCGACGCCACCGAGGACGACGAGGTCGGCGAAGGAGATCTTCGCGCCCGCCTCACCGGTGAACGACTCGGCGATGCCCTCCAGCGTCGCGACGATGTCGGCGAGTTCGGTGGGCTCGTTGGCCTCCCAGCTCGCCTGCGGTTGCAGACGGAGGCGACCTCCGTTGGCGCCGCCGCGGAAGTCGCTGCCGCGGAACGACGATGCGGCCGCCCATGCGGTCTTCACCAGCTGCGAGACCGACAGGCCCGACCCGAGTAGCGCAACCTTCAGTGCGGCGATGTCTGCCTCGGAGACGAGCGGTCCCTCGTGCACCGGCACGTTGTCCTGCCAGTCGTAGGTGACGTCGGGAACCAGCGGTCCGCGGTAGCGGATCGCGGGTCCCATGTCGCGGTGGAGCAGCTTGAACCAGGCCTTGGCGAACTCCTCGGCCAGCTCCTCCGGGTGATCCAGCCAGCGGCGGGTGATCTTCCCGTACTCGGGGTCATAACGGAGTGCGAGGTCGCTGGTCAGCATCGACGGGTGGGTCTTGCCGTCACCGAAGGCCATCGGCACGGTGCCCACGCCGGCGCCGTCCGTGGGACGCCACTGGTTGGCGCCCGCCGGGCTCTTGTACAGCTCCCACTCGTAGCCGTAGAGGGTCTCCAGGAAGGCGTTGTCCCACTGGGTCGGGGTCGGGTTCCAGGTCACCTCGAGACCACTCGTGATGGTGTCGGCACCGTTGCCCTCGCCGTGCGAGCTCCGCCAGCCGAGACCGGCGTCCTCGAGTGCGGCGGCCTCCGGCTCGGGACCGACCTGGCTCGCATCCCCGGCGCCGTGCGTCTTGCCGAAAGTGTGACCGCCGACGATGAGTGCCGCGGTCTCGACGTCGTTCATCGCCATCCGGGCGAAGGTGTCCCGGATGTCGGCGGCCGATCCCAGGACGTCCGGATTACCTTCGGGTCCTTCGGGATTGACGTAGATGAGACCCATCTGCACAGCGGCCAGCGGCTTCTCGAGTTCGCGGTCACCGGAGTACCGCTGATCGGCCAGCCATTCGAGTTCGGGACCCCAGTAGACGTCATCGGGTTCCCACTCGTCGACGCGGCCGAAGGCGAAGCCCGCGGTCTCGAATCCCATCGACTCGAGTGCGACGTTCCCGGCGAAGACCAGCAGGTCGGCCCACGAGACGGCCTGGCCGTACTTCTTCTTGATCGGCCACAGCAGACGACGCGCCTTGTCGAGGTTGGCATTGTCCGGCCAGCTGTTGAGCGGCGCGAAGCGCTGCATACCGGCCCCGGCGCCACCGCGTCCGTCCCGGACGCGGTAGGTGCCCGCCGCGTGCCACGACATGCGCACCATCAGGCCGCCGTAGTGGCCGAAGTCCGCGGGCCACCAGTCCTGCGAATCGGTCATCAGGGCGATCAGGTCTGCCTTGAGGGCCTCGACATCGAGGCCCTTGAGGGCCTCGTCGTAGTCGAAGTCGGCGTCGAGCGGGTTCACGACATCCGGATTGTGCTGCAGTATCTTGAGATTCAACTGGTTCGGCCACCAGTCACGGTTTCCGCCGCCCTCGGTGGGCTGCTTGGCCTGGCCGTGCATGACCGGGCAACCGCCGGCGGGCGGTTGCGTGTTGGCCTCGGCGATCGGCGGGTGTTCTTGCGCCATGTCATTCCTTTCGGGAAATGGTGATGGTGGCTGGGCGCAGCCTTGATCCCGCCCGGTCCACAGATGTGGACCGGGCGGTCAGGTGTGGTCGGATCTTCGGTGGTTCAGGCCTGGCAGTCGGGACAGAGGCCCCAGTAGACGACCTCGGCCTCGTCGATGACGAAGCCCTGGTCGTTGGACGCGGTCAGGCACGGAGCTGCGCCGACGGCACAGTCGACGTCCCCGATCGCACCGCACGAGCGGCAGACCACGTGGTGGTGGTTGTCGCCGATCCGGGACTCGTAGCGAGCCACGTGCCCCGACGGCTGGATCCGCCGGATGAGACCGGCAGATGTCAACGCGGCCAACACGTCATAGACGGTCTGCTGGGAGACGTCGGCGAGTTCGGCTCTCGTGGAGCCGAGCACGGTGTCGGTGTCGGCATGGGGGTGTGCATGCACCGCACGCATGACCGCGACCCGCGGGCGGGTGACGCGGAGTCGAGCCGAGCGCAGCCGGGTGGCGCAGTCGTCGTCGGTGAGCATGTGGACGAGTATGCACCCATTTCTGGAACTGTTCAAGTTTAGGCCGCCGTGATGTGTCGGATGACGGGCAGTCGGAGCCGTACGATCGGCTCATGTGTAAGCGACATCCTGCCGGTCGCGGGTGATGTGATGTCCCGGTACGACGAAACCGTCGACGAACTCTACGGCCTGGCGCCGGACCTGTTCGTGAAGCGACGAAACGAGATCGCCAAGGAGGTCAAGGCCGATGGCGAAACCTCTCTGGCCAAGGATATCTCGAAGTTGCGCAGGCCGACGCAGGCCGCCTGGGCGATCAACCAGTGGGTGCGCGCGAATCCCGACGACTGCGACCAGGTCACCTCGCTGGCCGCGGACCTGTCTGCGGCGCAACGGCGTTCGGCGGTCGACACGATGCGCGAACTGTCCCGTCGGCGCCAGGAGTTGATCACCGACTCCGCCGACGGCGTGGCCGGCACCGCCTCCTCGCTCGGAGTGCAGCTGTCCGACAGCGCGGTTCGCGAGGTCGCGACGACGCTGCGCGCCGCGATCGCCGACGCCGAGATCCTGGACGATCTCCGACGCGGACGCCTCGTCACCTCTGCGGAGTACAGCGGTTTCGGCCCCGCAGGGGTCTTCGTCGTTCCCGACCCGCCGGCCGAGTCGAAACGCGCGGCCGGGCATGGTCGCGGTGCCGGCCCGGAGGATGTCGGCGAGGAGTCGGCCGACGAGGCCGGGAGTACAGATGAGGACGACCAGACCAGGCGTGAACTCGAGGCCCGGATCGCCCGGGCCGAGGACGACGAGCAGTCCGCGCGCGAAGGTCTCGGCGACGCGTCCTCCGCGGTGGACGAGGCGTCCGCGGAGGTCGACGAACTCGTTTCTCGGGCAAGGGAACTCCGCGAGCAGTTGTCCCGCGTCGAGGACTCACTGCGCTTCGCGCGTCAGCGATTGTCGACCGCCGAGCAGGGCCGATCGGAGGCCAAGGTCGCACTCCGCGACGCGGTCTCCGAGGCGAACATGCTGAGAGCGGCGCTCGCCGATCTCTGAGTGTTCAGATCAACCGCAACGAATCGTCGCGTCGAAGTGCGAAGAAGTACGGTGCCGGCGAACCCTTGAGATCCATGGCGCCGATCACCGCGTCGTCGGAGATGCGGTGGAAGACATCGTTGATCGGCAACTGGTCGTAGACCATGGTTGCGGTGTCGGTGCCGCGATAGCGAGTTGTGCGCAGCCGTGCGCGCGCCTTGCGGGTCTGGCTCAGCAGTCGGGTGGCAGCGATCGGTGTCGCGAACGACATCGTCTTCACCTGGGGCGTCTTCTCCGCAACGGATAGCCCGCTGAAGGCGATCGCCGGGTTCATCGCCCACAGCGCGGTGTGGTTGCGGGTGGGGAAGAGCAGCGGGTGGACGGTCTCGGCGTCGACGAACTGCTTGCCCCACCATCCGCTGGCGGCGAGGAAGCCGTCGAGGGGATGGCCCGTCGGCAGCTCCGCGCCACGCCAGGTGCCGATCATGAACTCCGGGTCGATCGCGTCGCAGGAGTCGAACAGCTCGAGTGCCTCGGCGGTGTCGGTGGGAATGGTGGTCAGGATCTCGCGCACGTCCATGTCGCCGATCCTACGGCCAAAGACACAAATAGAGAAGAATGTTGCAATGTCAGGAGGTCGAACCTGCGGCAACTCCGCGCTGCGCGTCGTTGCCGTCGGGTTGGGAGGTGAGCCACGCGACCGCGAAGGCGCCCGCGATCGCACCGACGAAACCGACGTAGGCGAGCCACCCGAGTCCGTCGACGGCGCGGTCACCGAGGAACAGCACACCGATCACCGACGGAATGCCGACCTCGCCCACCACCAGAACGGCTGTGACGGCGTTGACCGGACCGAGCTGGAGCGCGACCGTCTGCACGTAGAACGCAAGGGCGCCGGCGAGGGCGATGGTCCAGGCCGCCGGATCGGTCAGCAGCGCCGCGGGGTCGAATGGGTGCACGCCGTCGAGGACGCGCACCGCCACCGCGAGGGCGCCGTACATCGCGCCGGCGAGCGCCCCCGCGAGGATCGCGCCGCGCCTTCCGAGGAGGTGCACGACGATCAGGCCCACGACCGCGACCACCGTCGACACGATGAACAGAGCCCAGTGGAAGGCCATGTCGTGGGCGGTCGCGGCCTCATGCGACGCCGACGCGCCGAGCATGCAGAGTGAAGCGACGACGATGCCCATCGCGGCCAGGTCCCGGCCACGCAGTTTGGTCCCGAGCAGGACGCTGCCGAGAAGCGCGGTGACGATCAGGTTCCCGGCGACAATCGTCTGTGCGAGGAAGAGCGGGAGCAGTCGTGCGGCGACGGCGCCACCGGCGAAACCGAGGACCACCATGAGGGTGCCGACGAGGAAGGCCGGGTCGCGGAAGGTGTCGAGCGTCGAACGCAACGACGGCCCGCCCTTGGCCGTGACACCGGCGGCGTCGGGTCCGGCGGCGTTCCGGGCGCCGAGTGCGCGAAGGACCGTCGACAGTCCATAGGCCACCGCGGCAAGCGATGCCGCCACTATTCCGATCGTGAACACCGTATGAAGGTATAGGCCCTCGTGGTCCGATGTCCGGGTTCCGCGCCGGGTCCGGTGCGTCCGTCGCGCCGGAATAGTCGCCGACCGAGGGCAGTTGCCCAGACCATGACCACCTCTGAGTACGACCCGCGCGACCTTCTCGCCGAATCACGTCTCGGCGTTCTCGCCACCATCAAGTCCTCCGGCCTGCCGCAGCTTTCGCCGGTGACCCCGTTCTACGACCGCGACGCGGACACGATCTACGTGTCGATGACCGAGGGACGGGCCAAGACGGTCAACCTCCGCCGCGATCCGCGCGCGGCGCTCGAGGTCACCGGACCCGACCGTTACACCTGGGCGACCGCAGAGGGCGATGTCACGCTGATCGGGCCGGGCGCCGATCCCCACGGCCCCGAGGTGGAGGCACTGGTCGAGTACTACCGGAAGGCCGCCGGCCAGCACCCGGACTGGGATGAGTACCGCAGCGTGATGGTGTCGGATCGGCGCGTGTTGATGGTGATGTCGGTCAAGCGGGTGTACGGCGAGCGGCTTCGCTGATCCACGCCTGGGCTTCCTTGCGATGAGGACCGTGGCTGTCCTCGATGTAGGCCACAGTGGAGACATGACCAGAGAGATCCAGGTGACATTCGACTGTGCTGATCCCGCGGCCCTTGCGGCGTTCTGGGCCGAGGTGCTCGGGTACCGGATCCAGGCGCCGCCTGCGGGATTCGGCACCTGGGACGCCGCACTGGAGGCGATGGGCATCCCGGAGGAACGCCGAAACGATGCGTCGGCGGTGATCGACCCCGACGGTCGGGGTCCGCGGATCTTCTTCCAGCGCGTTCCGGAGGGCAAGACCGCGAAGAACCGGGTGCACCTCGACGTCCGGTCGGCTCCGGGCCAGGCAGGCGACGAACGCATGGCGTCCTGAGGGGGACCCATTCGATGGTCCAGTCGCTATGCGGCTTGAGGTTGGTGGGTCGTGGTCCACTGTAGGGCGAACTCGGCGGGGGTGAGTCCGTGGTGGGCCGAATGGGGTCGGTTGGCGTTGTAGTCGATCCTCCAGTCTTCGATGATGACCCGGGCTTCGCGCAGGGAGTCAAAGCGCCAGGAGTTGAGCAGCTCGTCGCG
>NZ_MKKG01000003.1:0-135577 GCF_001942325.1 Gordonia sp. CNJ-863 | reverse complement strand
ACGAAGGTCTCCCGGTTGTGAAGTGTGTGTCGTAGCAGCTCCACTTCACGACGGGAGACCTTCGCTGTTCAACGACCCACTACCGCGTGTCGTCGCAATCCCTCAACCAACCTGCCTGGGCAGTACACCTAGGCGCTTGCGCACCTTCTTGATCGCGCGGGAGTTGAAGAACTTGAACAGCTTGAGCTGCTGATCGGTCATCTTCGAGTCCTTTGCCAGGAACGGCGGGGACATCATCTCGGCGACGGTGAGCGGCAGCGTCGAGAACGCGACCGCGCGGGCGTGGCTGAAGGTCTCGAAACCGGTCTTGCCGTGGTAGCCGCCCATACCGGAACGTCCGACGCCACCGAACGGCAGGTCGCCGCTGAACAGGTGGATGGCGAAGTCGTTGCCGTTGATCGAACCGCTACGGGTGTTGTCGGCCAGCTTCTCGAAGCGGTCGTTGCGATCGCCGCACCAGTACATGGTCAGCGGATGCGGGTGCGACGCGATGTGACTAATGACCTCGGACAGCTCGCGGTACGGGTACACGGTCAGCACCGGACCGAAGACCTCGTCCTCCTCGATCTTCATGCCGGCCTTGACGCCGGTGAGCAGCGTCGGCGGGATCTTGCGACGCTCGGCGTTCGGCAGCGGCTCCCCACCGGGGATGACCTGACGCTTCTCGGCGCCCAGCTCGACGGCGTCGTCGATCAGGCCGACGATGCGGTCGAAGTTCTTCTGGTTGATCGTCGCCGTGTACTGGTCGTTGTCGTAGATCGTCGGGAAGTGCTCGGTCCAGCGGGCGATGACCTTGTCGGTGAACTCGCCGAGCTTGGCCTCCGGGACGAAGACGTAGTCGGGGCACAGGCACACCTGGCCGCCGTTGACCAGGCGGGCGTCGGCGAGCATGTTCGCGGCCTTGTCGATGTCTGCGTCGAGGTCGACGACGGCCGGGTTCTTGCCGCCCAGCTCCAGGGTTACCGGGATCAGGTTCTTGGCGGCTTCCTGGGCCACCGAGGCACCGACCTCGGGTGAACCGGTGAAGAACATGTGGTCGACCTTCAGCTTCGCGAAGTCCGAGCCCGAACCGTGCTTCGAGGTGGCGATGGCCAGTTCCTCGATCGAGAAGTAGTCGGGCGCGTACTTGGCGAGCACCTCGGTGGTCTTGGCGGTGATCGACGACGGGCGCATGACCACGCGGTTACCCGCGGCGAAGGCCGATCCGGCGGGGACGATCGTCAGCTGCAGCGGGAAGTTCCAGGGGCCCATGATGCCGACGACGCCGAGCGGGTCGTGGCGGACGCTCTGCTTGTAGCCCAGCAGGCCCTGGACCTTGGCGTACTTGGTCTCGCCCATCCACTCCTTGACGCCACGACGCTGGTGCGTGAGGTCGATCATGCAGCCGGCGACGTCGGCGGCCAGCGACAGCTCGCGCGGACGTGAACCGTAGTCCTCGGTGAGCGCGGCGGCGATCTCGTCCGAGTGGTCGAGCAGCAGCGCGGCCAGACGGGTGATGCGGTCGATGCGGGTGTCGGCGTCGGGAATGCCGTCACGGAGGAACGCGGCTCGCTGGATCTCGACCAACTCGGTCAGTGTGTGCTCTTCGGACGAGACGCCGCGCTTCGCGATCGGCGCCCCGGTGCTGGTGTGCTCAGCAGGCTTGGTCATCGAGATCCCCTCAGGTAGTTCTTGCTGCAGGTCGGACTTGCGGCGATGTGGACTTTGAAACAAAAACGTCCGCTTGTCCCACACCATAGTATGCGCCAGATCACAAGTACATGTGGGCACGTCGGTTGCCAGAAGGGTACGACCGGTACGGCGAAAGGTCGAGACCTCGCCCGAGGGGATGTCCGGGGAGGTCCCGACCTTTCGGTTGGAACGTGTCAGTTCGCGCTGGGAGTCAGCTGAGCCGTTCGATGATGGTGACGTTGGCGGTCCCGCCGCCCTCACACCCGCGGCTGACCGCCTGTCTCAGCTGAGCCGTTCGATGATGGTGACGTTGGCGGTCCCGCCGCCCTCACACATCGTCTGGAGGCCGTAGCGGCCGCCGGTGCGTTCGAGTTCGTTGAGCATGGTGGCGAACAGTTTGGCACCGGTGGCACCGAGCGGGTGACCGAGAGCGATGGCACCGCCGTTGGGGTTGACCTTGGCCGGGTCGGCGCCGGTCTCCTTGAGCCAGGCGAGCACGACCGGCGCGAAGGCCTCGTTGATCTCGACGACGTCGATGTCGTCGATGGACAGGCCGGCTTTGCCGAGGGCGTACTTGGTGGCGGGGATCGGCGCGGACAGCATCATCACCGGGTCGTCACCACGGACGGACATGTGGTGGATGCGGGCGCGCGGGGTGAGGTTGTGTTCTTTGAGAGCGCGTTCGGAGACCACGAGGGTGGCCGACGAGCCGTCGCAGATCTGCGAGGCGACGGCCGCGGTGAGGCGGGAGCCCTCGGCGAGGGGCTGCAGTCCGGCCATCTTCTCCAACGAGGTCTCACGAGGGCATTCGTCGACGACGCAGTCGCCGAGTGCGACGTTCTCGTTGTCGAAGCGGCCGGCGGCGATGGCCGCGCGGGCACGCTCGTGGGACTGCAGGGCCCAGTGCTCCATGTCCTCGCGGCTGATGTCCCATTTCTCGGCCATCATGCCTGCGCCGACGAACTGGGAGACCTCGGCGTCGCCGAAGCGCTCGCGCCAGCGCGCCGATTCTGCGGTGGGCGTGGTGAATCCGAATTCCTGGCCGGCGATCATGGCCTGGGAGATCGGGATCGCGCTCATGTTCTGCACGCCGCCGGCGACGACGACGTCCTGGGTGCCGCTCATGACGCCCTGTGCGGCGAAGTGGATGGCCTGCTGGCTCGATCCGCACTGTCGATCGACGGTGGTGCCGGGGATGTCGAGCGGCAGGCCTGCGGCCAGCCACGCGGTGCGGGCGATGTTGCCGGCCTGGGGGCCGATGGCGTCGACGCAGCCGAACACGACGTCGTCGACGACGTTGGGGTCGATCCCGGTCCGCTCGACGAGTGCGGAGATGATGTGTGCGCCGAGGTCGGCGGGGTGGACCTTGGCGAGCGAACCGTTGCGTTTGCCGACGGGGGTGCGGATGGCGTCGACGATGTAGGCCTGCGGTGTGGTCATGGGCGGTACTCCTTGGGGTGGGCGGCGCTGGAGGGCAACCGGTTCAGGCTCGCTGGCTGGAGATCGAGATGACCTCGCCGGTGAGGTAGGTGGTGTAGTCGCTGGCGAGCATGGCGACGGTCGCGGCGACCTCCCACACCTCGGCGGCACGACCGTAGGCCTCCTTCGAGGCCAGTTCGTCGAGCAGGTCGTCGCTGGTGACCTTCGCGAGGAAGGGGTGTTTGGCGATCGACGGCGCGATCGCGTTGATCCGCACCCCCATGTCGGCGGCTTCGAGGGCCGAGCACCGGGTCAGGGCCATGACGCCGGCCTTCGCCGCCGCGTAGTGCGCCTGTCCGCGCTGGGCGCGCCAGCCGAGGACCGAGGCGTTGTTGACGATGACGCCGTTGTGTTCGACCGACCCGAAGTAGCGGAGTGCGGCTCGGGTGGCGCGGAAGGTGCCGGTGAGGGTGATGTCGAGAACTCGGTCCCACTCCTCGTCGGTCATCTCGGCGACCGGCGTCTCCCCGCCCAGTCCGGCATTGTTGACCAGGACGTCGATGCGGCCGAGTTCGGTTGCGGCGTCGGCGATCAGGGCGTCGACCTCGGCGGTGACCTGGACGTTGCAGGTGCGCTGGGCGATCGTGCGTTCGGGGAATTCGGCCGCGAGCTTCTCGGCGGCCTCACCGAGGCGGCGTTCGTGCCAGTCGCTGATGAGGACGTCGGCGCCTTCGAGGAGCGCACGACGCGCGGAGGCGAATCCGATGCCGGTGCCTGCGGCGGCGGTGACCACGACCTTCTTGCCCAGCAACAGGTTGTGGCCGGGGATCTCGGCTGGCGGGGTGGCGAGCGGTGAGATCAATGGGGTACCTGCATCCGTTGCGGTCATTCAGCGTGCCTCTCGGGGAAGGCCGAGCACCCGCTCGGCGATGATGTTGCGCTGCACCTCGTTCGAGCCGCCGTAGATGGTGTCGGCGCGCGTGAACAGGTAGAGCCGTTGCCATTCGTCGAGTTCGACGTGTTCGGGGTCGGCGATGTCGTTGGGCTGCCCCTCCGCGGTGGCGTCGGGTCCGATCAGCGCCGGCGCACCGACGACGTCCATCGCCAGTTCGCCGAGGTCGCGATGCCAGTTGGCCCACAACAGCTTCGACACCGACGCCGCACCTGCTTGCGAGGTGACGTCACCGTCGAGCGTCCGCTGGGCATGTGCCCGCATGACTTTCAGTCCGATGTCGGCGCGGGCCAGACGTGAGGCGAGTTCGGGATCGGCGACCGCGCCACTGGCCCGGGCCACCTCGGTCAGGTTCTCCAGCTCGCGGGCGAAACCGACCTGCTGGCCCAGCGTCGACACGCCGCGTTCGAACTGGAGCAGACCCATGGCGACCTTCCAGCCGTCGCCCGGTTCGCCCACGATCAGATCGGCGTCGGTCGTCGCGTCGTCGAAGAAGACCTCGTTGAATTCCGATGTGCCGGTGAGCTGTTGGATGGGGCGCACGGTGACGCCGGGCTGCTCGAGCGGGACCAGGAGGAAGCTGAGGCCGGCGTGCCGCGCCGATCCCTTCTCGGTACGCGCGATCACGAACACCCACTGCGCCACGTGAGCGAGCGAGGTCCAGATCTTCTGCCCGTTGATGATCCACTTGCCGTCGTCCAGGCGAGCGGAGGTCGAGACGCCCGCGAGGTCGGAGCCTGCGCCGGGTTCGGAGTAGCCCTGCGACCACAGTTCGGTGACGTCGACGATGCCCGGCAGGAACCGCTCCTTCTGCTCGTCGGTGCCGTACTCGATGAGCGTCGGGCCGAGGAGTTCCTCGCCCAGGTGGTTCACGCGGGCGGGCGCGTTCGCGCGGGCGTACTCGCGGTGGAAGATGATGCGCTGCTCGAGCGTCGCACCGCGGCCGCCGTATTCGGTGGGCCAGCCGATGCAGGTCCAGCCCGCGCTCGCGAGGTGCCGGTCCCATGCGAGCCGCTCGGCGAAGAACTCGTGCTCGCTGCCCGGTCCGCCGCGCCCCTTCAGGTGGGCGAAGTCGCCCGTGAGGTTCTCGTCGAGCCAGGACCGCACCGCGGCGGCGAACTCGTCGGCGGCGTTCGGTGTCGACTTGGCCCATTCACCCAGGTCGACACCACGATCCGCAAGGTTGATCGAGGTCATGGCGCTAGCATAACCCACCAAGCAAGTGCTAGGTTGGGCCGCATGGCGCAGACCTCCCGGGCAGGGACTCTCTCCGTGACGACGACGCCGGCCGCGTTGCAGCGCGCAGCGCGCAGCTGGCCTGACGGTATCGCCATCGTCGACGGCCAGTGGCTCCCTTCGACAGATCCGCAGCTCGAACTCACGTGGGCGCAGTTCCACGACGCGGTGCGCACCTTCGCCGCGGCGCTGGTCGCCTCGGGTATCGAGGCGGGCGACCGGGTGGCCATCTGGTCGCCGAACAGCTTCCACTGGCCGATCGCGGCCCTCGGCGTCCACTACGCCGGCGCGACGCTGGTCCCCCTCAACACCCGCTACACCGCGGGCGAGGCCGTCGAGATCGTCGAGCGCTCCGCCGCGCGCGGGCTCGTCGTGTCCGGTGAGTTCCTGGGTGCCGACCACGCGGCCGAACTCCTGCGCGACCATCGCGGCAAGCTGCCGGATCTGGTGATCCGGGTGCCTCTGTCGGGCGGGTCGTCGACCCCCGACGGCGCGGTGGACTGGGACGACTTCCTCGGACGCCAGACCGACGAGGCGCTGACCGAGGCGGATCGTCGAGCCGCCGCCGTCTCCCCCGACGACATCTCCGACATCCTGTTCACCTCCGGCACCACCGGGAAGTCCAAGGGAGTGTTGGCGACCCACCGCCAGACGCTCAACGGGTCGCACGGGTGGGGCTCCAACGCAGGCCTGCACCCCGGCGACCGGTACCTGATGGTCAACCCGTATTTCCACACCTTCGGCTACAAGGCGGGCATCCTGCCGTGCGTGCTCTTCGGCGTCACCATGCTGCCGCTCGCGGTGTACTCGCCGACCGAGGCGATGAAGCTCGTCTCCGACGAACGCGCGACGGTCTTCCCCGGCGCGCCGACGATCTTCCAGACCATCCTCGACGACCCGAAGCGCTCCGATCACGACCTGTCCAGCCTGCGCATCGTGATCACCGGGGCGTCGATCGTGCCGGTCGTCCTCGTACAACGACTGCAGAACGACCTCGGCGTCGACACCGTCATCACCGCCTACGGCCTGACCGAGGCCAGCGGGTTCGTCTCCACGTGTACCCCCGACGACGACGATGAGACCGTCGCCAACACCTGCGGCCGAGCCTTCCCCGGCATGGAGATCAAACTCTCCGACGTCGGGGAGGTCCTCGCACGCGGCGAGAACGTGATGGTCGGGTACCTCGACGACCCGCAGGCGACCGCCGAGACCATCGACGCCGACGGCTGGCTGCACACCGGCGACATCGGCACCCTCGACGAGCACGGCAACCTCACGATCACCGACCGGCTCAAGGACATGTACATCTGCGGCGGCTTCAACGTGTACCCCGCCGAGATCGAGCAGACTCTCGCACGCCTCGACGGTGTCACCGAATCGGCCGTCGTCGGCGTCCCCGACGACCGGCTCGGCGAGGTGGGACGGGCCTACCTCACCGTCCACGACGGCGCCGACCTCGACGAGGCGAAGGTCATCGCCTTCGCCAAGCAGCATCTCGCGAACTTCAAGGTGCCCCGGTCGGTGGTGTTCGTCGACCAGTTCCCGCGCAACGCGTCGGGCAAGATCCTCAAGCGGAATCTCACCTAGCCGTTCTATAGCTCGAACTCGCGCTCACCGCGGGTTCGAGCTATGACTTGCGGGGAGGGAACCGGACGCCGGTCTGCCGCGTCGAAGTTGCGTGCCCGACTTCGACAAGTTCCGCGAGCTGGTCGCCGCTCACGACGGCGTGTTCACGTCCGCCGACGTCACTGCCTGCGCCATCAGCTCCGACACCGCGTTCCGGCGGGTGAAATCGGGCGAGTGGGTTCGGGTCTGGCGCGGCGTCTATCACGTCGGAGACCGCAGCCTCGACGACCGCATGCGCGCCCGCATCGCGGTGTTGTCGACGTCGCCACGAGCGGCGTTGTGTTCCGAATCCGCCTACTGGTGGCACGGCTTCACCACGAAGGCGCCCAAGCAGATCCATGTCGTCACGCCGCAGGGACGCCACGGACGCGCCATCGACGGCGTTCGCATCTGGCATCGGACGGTCGCACCGCAAGACCTCACCGAGGTCGACGGACTCCAGATCACGACGAAAGCACTGACCGTGCTCGACGCGGCCGTCGACGGCGGTTCCCGCCTGCTGGATTCGGCCCTGCTGCGCGAGCACACGAAGGTGGCCGACGTCGTCGACGCCCAGATCCGCAACAGCGGTCGACGCGGGTCGCGGAGGTCTCGCGAGATGGTCGCCGCGATCACGGACGGCTCCCGCTCCGAGGCCGAGAGGAAGGCGCTCGCCTTGCTCCGGTCCGCGGAGATCACCGGCTGGACTGCCAACGCGAAGGTGTGCGGCTATGTGGTCGACATCGCTTTCATCGACCAGAAGGTCGCCGTCGAGATCGACGGCTTCGCCTTCCACAGCGACGCGGCGTCGTTCCAGCACGACCGCACGCGGCAGAACGTCCTCATCGCCAACGGATGGACCGTGCTGCGGTTCACCTGGCAGGACATCACCGGCCAGCCGGCGTCGGTGCTGGCCAACGTGCGCAGATCGATAGCTCGAAGCCGCGGTGAGCGCGGTTTCGAGCTATAAAACGGCTAGGTGCGGGGCTTCACCAGCGGGAACAGGATGGTCTCGCG
Source organism: Gordonia sp. CNJ-863 (assembly GCF_001942325.1). NCBI lineage: Bacteria > Bacillati > Actinomycetota > Actinomycetes > Mycobacteriales > Gordoniaceae > Gordonia > Gordonia sp. CNJ-863. The sequence continues at coordinate 127,677 of NZ_MKKG01000003.1, read as the reverse complement.
GATGCCGAGGCCGGTGAGGGCCATCAACAGGCGGTCGATGCCCATGCCGGTGCCGGTGGTCGGGGGCATTCCGTATTCCATCGCGGCGAGGAACTCCTCGTCGAGGACCATCGCCTCGTCGTCGCCGGCGGCGGCCAGGCGGGCCTGGTCGACGAAGCGCTCGCGCTGGATGACGGGGTCGACGAGCTCGGAGTAGCCGGTGGCCAGCTCGAAGCCGCGGACGTAGAGGTCCCATTTCTCGACGACGCCGGTCACCGAGCGGTGCGAACGCACCAGTGGAGAGGTCTCGACCGGGAAGTCGCGGATGAACACCGGCTCGCTCAGCTTCTCGCCGACCATGTGCTCCCACAGCTCCTCGACGAGCTTGCCGTGGCCGTACCCCTTGTCCTTGGGAACCTCCAGGCCGACGCGCTTGGCGATCGCCAGCAGCTGCTCGACGGTGGTCTCCCCCGGATTGCCGGCGGGCACGATCTCCTCGCCGAGCGCCTCCGACAGCGACGGGTACATCTCGAGGGAGGTCCACTCGCCGGAGAGGTCGTAGGTCGAACCGTCGGGCATGGTCGGGGTCTGGGTGCCCAGCGCAGCCTGCGAAACCTCTTGCACGAGTTCGCGGATCATTCTCGCGGAGTCGTCGTAGGTGCCGTAGGCCTGATAGGTCTCGAGCATCGCGAACTCGGGCGAGTGCGTGGAGTCGGCGCCCTCGTTGCGGAAGTTGCGGTTGATCTCGAAGACCCGCTCGATGCCGCCGACGACGCACCGCTTGAGGAACAGCTCCGGCGCTATACGCAGGAACAGATCCATGTCGAAGGCGTTGGAGTGCGTCACGAACGGACGCGCCGCGGCACCGCCGTGCAGTGTCTGCAGCATCGGGGTCTCGACCTCGAGGAAGCCCCGACGATCCAGTGCCGCACGGAGTTCGGCGACCACCGACACGCGCGTGCGGGCGATACTGCGGGCCTCCGGACGCATGATGAGGTCGACGTAGCGCTGCCGCACCCGGGTCTCCTCGTTCATGTCCCTGTGGGCAACGGGCAACGGACGCAACGACTTCGACGCCATCTGCCAGCCGTCGGCCATCACCGACAGCTCACCGGTACGGGAGCTGATCACCTCACCGGAGATGAAGACGATGTCGCCGAGGTCGACGTCGGACTTCCAGCGGCCCAGCGCATCCTCGCCGACGCCGTTGAAGCTGATCATCGCCTGGAGCTGCGTGCCGTCGCCCTCCTGCAGGGTTGCGAAGCACAGCTTGCCCTTGTTCCGCAGGAAGATGACGCGCCCGGAGACACCGACGTGCTGACCGGTCTCGGTGCCGGCCTCGAGATCGGGGTAGGCGGCGCGGATCTCGCCGAGAGAGTGGGTGCGCGGAATCGAGACCGGATACGCCTCGCGACCCTCGGACAGGATGCGCTCGCGCTTCTCGCGTCGGATTCGCAGCTGTTCGGGAGTCTGGTCGTCGGCGTCCGTGGTCGTCTCGGCCGCGGTGGAGGCGGTGCTGGTCGGGCTGTCACTCACCCCACGCACACTATCGGGGCCGGTCACCGACTCCCAACTCGCCGCACCTGCTGTGACAGCGGTGACAGGGACGGACGGGGCGGTTCAGCTCTCGTGCGCGGAGATCATGGCGAGCTCGTCCGGATGGATGCGGCCGTTGACCTTGGCCTGGCGCATCCGACGATGCCCGCCGACGACGAACACCGCACCGGGGACGCCCCGCGCCTGCAGGTGCCACGCCAGCCACTCGGCCTCGTGGCCGTCCTCGCTGACGAGAATCCAGCGGGAGTCGGCGCGGGCCGCGGTCAGCGACTCGGAGGTGCCGGGGGTGAGCCGGTCGAGTACCTCGACGGCGTCGATGGCGAGCGCGCCGAACAGTGCGCCGTCGATCTGGCGTCGGCGATGGGAGCGGACGTCCACCGGCGTGGCGCCTTCCGCGACAGCATTCGCATAGTCGCTGACCTGCAGGGACAGCGGTGCGGCAGGTGCCGGGGCGACGGTCGGCGCGGTCGCGGCGAAGATGGTGCGGGAAACGACAGAGGTGGCAACCGAAGCGGTCATGAGAGGGAGTCCTCAGGTGATCGAAAACGAGCGGGGAGCGCGAAGTAGGGCAGCCGCAGATGCGGTACTAGCCCTGACAACACTCCTGACAGCTCTTGATCACGGCGACGAGTATGCCACAGCTCCACGCCCGGGACCAGACTCCGGTGACGATCACCGCACGGGCGGTTGCCAATCCTGAATACGCCGCAACTGTCTGTTGAGCGCCGCGTCGGGAGCGGCCCGCATCGCCAGATCGCGCAGCCGGACCGCGGGTGCCGACCGCCACTGCCCGACCTTCCCGATGGCCGACGCCTGGCGCGCGATGCGTTGGGTACGACGCCGACGCGGACGGTCGTAGGTACGCAGAGCGTCGTCGACATCCATCCCTGCGCTGCCCAGCAGCGCGGTGAGGGTCGCCGCGTCCTCCATCGCCTGGTTCGCCCCCTGCCCGAGGTTCGGGGTCATCGCATGAGCGGCGTCGCCGACGAGCACGCATCGGCCCCGCACGAAGGTGGGGAGGGGGCGCGCCAGTTCCTCGATGGGCAGCACCCCGACGTCCGCCGGATCGGTCACCTCGAGGATCTCCCCGATCGGCGCGTGCCATCCCGAGAAACGTTCTCGCACTTCGCCGATGCCGCCCGTTTCGACACCCTCGTCATAGTTGACCGCGGCGAACCAGTAGACGTGCCCGTCCGGTAGCGGCGCGATACCGAACCGTTGCCCGTGCCCCATCGTCTCGCCCGCCGCGTCGAGGTCGACCGGCCGCGCGGTGATGGCCCGCCAGGCGACGTAGCCGCTGTAGGCCGCGCCCGGGTCGTGGGTGACGGCGGGACGCACCCGACTCCGCAGACCGTCCGCTCCGACGATCACGTCGCAGCCATCGATCGTGGTGTCGTCGTCGAGCTGGACGGTCCCGCCGCGCACCTCGCGCACGCCGGTTCCGGTCCGGATCTCCACGCCCGATCCGACCCGGCCGAGGAGTGCCTCGTGGAGGTCGGTCCGCCGCACCACCCGGAGTTGCTCGATGGCCGACGGGTCGAAGCGGGTGAGCCATCGCCCATCAGGACGGCGGGTTCCGTTCAGGGTGGGCGAAACCCCTCGGGCGCCGGAAACCACAGATCGGAGACCGAGCGATTCGAGCGCTCGGAGCCCGTTGCCGAACAGGCTGAGCGCCGACCCTCCCCCACGAACCTCGGACGCACGCTCGAGCACGATGACCTCCGCGCCCGACGACGACAGCCCGGCCGCGGTACACAGACCGGCGATGCCCGCGCCGACCACGGCGACCTTCACGACGTTCTCCTCCGCATGGAGAAGAGGCTAGATCGCCGAACGCCGACCACGATCCTGCTCGGGGCTACCGCACATGTTCGGCCGACCCCGACGACGTACTGCCGGGTTCGATCAGTTCGTCGCCGAGCGCCCTCAGATGGCCGGCCAACTCGTCCACGCCCGGTTGCTCGACCGGGAAGTGACCGCAGCCGGTGAGCAGGTGGATGTCGGTTCGCGCTGCGATCCGTTGTGCGAACCGGATGCTGATGTCCGGCGGCGTCCAGGTGTCGGCCGCCGGATGGACCAGCACCACCCGCGGCCCCCGATAGTCCTCCGGCACGGGAACCTCGTGGGTGATCAGGTCCGCCAGGAACCCCAGAGAGACAACCGAGCCCGCCCCACGCGGATCGTCGATGCAGGCCTGCGACACCGCGGGGTCGTTACTGATCCGCGCCATCGGCGCGACCCACCTGATCGGGAACCGCAGCCGAGCCGGCACCCCGATCCGCGCCGTGGCCGACATCAGCGGGATGAAGCGCGCCAGGGCAGGCGTGCGGGCGACTGCTCGTCGCGCCGCCGGATCGCCGGCGAGGTCGAGGAGGCAGGTGGCCACGACCGCGGCGACCCGCGCACCCCGTGCCGCGACGTCGTAGCCGAGCATGCCGCCGAGACTCGCACCGAACACGACGATCGGCCGGGGATCGCGCTCGGTCTCCGCGGCGATCAGATCACCGACCAGATCGATCCAGTCCCGGTACCGCACGCGACCGAGATCGGCGACGCGCGTCCGTCCGTACTGCGGGAGGTCTGGTGCCAGCACGTCGTACCCCTCCCCCGCGAGCACGGCACCCAGTGGCCAGACCAGCGCGCTGTGCCCACCACCGCCGTGAAGCAGGAGCACCCGTAGCGGCGCCGCCGGCCGCGACGCCCGGATGTGGACGTCCACCGGGCCCGACGCGCGCGTCTCACTCGCCGGCCACCGCCACCACGACGACGTGGCATCGATGCCCGCGGCGGCCGAACGCCAGGGTTCGGGTAGGAAGCGTAGGTACGATCCGTAAGTCACCCATCAATCGTCGAGCGCCCGCGAACCCGGCACAACTCGCATTCACCGGAGACCTCGGACATGCGCAAAAGACCACGACAGCAACGATCTTCGTTCACCGTCGAGGCGATCCTGGAGGCGACGACTCAGCTTCTGGACACCGAGGGCGCTGCGCTGACGACCAATCGGATCGCCGAGACCGCCGGCGTCTCGGTCGGTTCGATCTATCAGTACTTCGGTGACAAACAGGCGATCTTCGACGAGCTCGCCGCCCGTCATCTCGCGGAGGCAGAAGCGCGGATGGTCGCGGTCCTCGACGCCCACCCGGTCCAATCGGCAGCCTGGCCGACCGTGCTGCGCGAGGTGGTCGCGGCTGCGGTGGCGGAGAACTCGAGTCATGGCCGGGCGCACGGTCGCCTTCGCGAACTGGCGAGCCCCGCCGTTGTCGGAGACCTCTACACCGCCTTCGCGCAACGCCTCATCACCCGACTGACCGAATATCTCGTGGCCGACGGCTGGACGCCCGACGACGCGCAGGCCGACCTACGCCTCACGTTCCCCGCGCTCGACGCGCAGATCCATCAGCTGGCCGGCACCGGTCTCGACGAGGACGAGCTCACCGACCGGATCGCGGCGTATACCGGAGGGGCGCTGCGGAGCCGACGGTGAGGCGAGTCCTACTTGCCCCGCCGCGGACTGGCCTTGGACCGTTCGTGCACCAGTCGCAGCCCTTCGAGGGTGAGGTGCGGGTGGTGGTCGGTGAGGGACCGGCATTCGTCGTACATGAGCGGGGCGAGGTATCCGGTGGCGACCACGGTGACGTCGTCGCCGTCGAAGCCCGGCACGGTGTCGCAGACGCGGTCGACGAGGGCGTCGACCTGGCCGGCGAAGCCGTACAGGATGCCCGACTGCAGGGCCTCGACCGTGTTCTTGCCGAGCACGCTGCGCGGCGGCATCAACTCGACCTTGCGCACGGTCACGGTGTGCTCCGACAGCGCCTCGACCGCCAGGTTCACGCCCGGCGCGATGGCGCCGCCGAGGAACTCGCCCTTCGCCGACACGGCGTCGACGACGGTCGCGGTGCCGAAGGCCACCACGATGCAGGGTCCGCCGTATTCGTGATGTGCGGCAAGGCAATTGGAGACGCGGTCGGTGCCCACCTCTTTCGGGTTGTCCACGAGCAGCGGCACCCCGGTACGCACGCCGGGCTCGAGCAGGACGTGCGGGCCGTCGCCGAAGTAGCGGGGCAGCATGACCCGCAACTCCCGCAGCAACGACGGCACCGTCGACAGGGCACTGACGCCGGTGACCTGCTCGATGTCCGAGCCGAGCATGCCGCGGAAGACCCAGGCGAGTTCGTCGGCGGTGTAGTGCGGGTCGGTGTGGATGCGCCAATCACGCACCAGCCGTGCGTGATCCCCGGTCCCGGCATACGCGCCGAGGTGGATGTTGGTGTTGCCGACGTCGACGGTGAGCAGCATCGATGGGCTCCGTGTCGTTCGCCGGCGTCAGACCGTCGCGTCGGCGAAGACCGGGCCGTCGAGCTGCCGCGGGTCGAGGAGACCCGAGCCCTCGGGTGCGTGTGCCGGGTCGTCGCCGGATTCGAGGATGCGGTTGTGGTCGTCGACGAAGACGACGTTCGGCGCATACTCCTCGAGCTCGGCCTCGTTCAGCATGCCGTAGGCGATGATGATGACGAGGTCGCCGGGGTGCACGAGATGTGCGGCGGCGCCGTTGATCCCGATGACACCGCTGCCGCGTTCACCGGCGATCGCGTAGGTGACGAGACGGGCACCGTTGTCGATGTCGACGATCGTGACCTGTTCACCCTCGAGCAGTCCCGCGGCGTCGAGCAGATCCTGGTCGATCGTCACCGAGCCGACGTAGTGCAGATCCGCCTGGGTCACGGTGGCGCGGTGGATCTTCGAGGTCATCATGGTGCGCAGCATGGTCATCGTCCCTCTGTCGTGGTGGTGGCGGCGTTGTTCCAGGCGATTTCTTCTTCGAGTGCGGCGAGACCGCCGACGTTCACGCCGACGTTGTCGATGAGACGCGCCGTTCCGAGGCGCGCGGCGACGAGCAACCGGGCGGCCCCCTTCTCCGGCGCCTCCTCCAACTGACGGCCGCGAAGAGCAAGGTATTCGACGTCGATCTCGGGCACGGTGTCGAGCACGGCCCGCGCCGACGCGACGATCGCGTCCCGGCCGCCCTCGGCGGAATGGGCGCCGGCGACCAGCGCTGCCGACAGCGTCGTGGCCAGCTCGCGCTGCTCGGGGGTCAGGTAGCGGTTGCGCGACGACATCGCCAGCCCGTCGGATTCGCGGACGGTCGGGACGCCGACGATCTCGACGTCGAGATCGAGGTCGGTGACCATCTGCTTGATCAGGACGAGCTGCTGATAGTCCTTCTCGCCGAAGAAGGCGGCATTCGGTCCGACGATGTTGAGCAGCTTGAGGACCACCGTCAGCATCCCGGCGAAATGTGTCGGGCGCGAGATGCCGTCGAGGATTCCACCGGCCTCGCCGGGGTGCACCATCGTCCGCTGCCCGTTGGGGTACATCGACGCGGCGTTCGGCGCGAAGACGAGTTCGACGCCGAGGGGCTCGAGCAACGCGAGGTCGGCGTCGAGTGTGCGCGGGTACGCGTCGAGGTCCTCGTTGGCGCCGAACTGCAGCGGGTTGACGAAGATCGAGACGACGACCACCGTGTTGCCCTTGGCCTTCGCCGCCCGTACGAGTTGCAGGTGGCCGGCGTGCAGAGCGCCCATCGTCGGGACCAAGACCACTCGCTTGCCCGCGGCGCGCAGCGCCCGGGTCACCCGGGTCAGGGTCGCCGGTTCGCGGTGCACGGTCATCTGACCGGCCTTGTAGGTCGGCGTCTCATCGGGCGGGGCGCTCACGGCATCTCCTTTGATCGGCGGTGTCGGATGGGTGGTCTGGCTCATCGCTCCTCCAAGAGGTCGAGGAGTGCGGCCGGGGCGTCGGTCCGCTCGGCGGCCCGGCGGGCGAGGGTCCGATAGGCCTCGGCGATCCCGTGCTCGCCGGACCCGCCGGGCACGGCACGGAGCGCGGCGAGGTGCTTGCGGACGGCCTCGGCGTCGCCGCGCGCCACCGGACCGGTGAGCGCCGACGGGCCGAGATCGAGCACGTTGTTCAACGACGCGGTGACGAGTGGGGTGAGGATGCGTTCGGCGAGGCGCGTGCCACTGCCGTCGACGGTCGCGACGTCGCGTCCGGAGTGGTCGATCGCGGCGTTCAGCGCGGCCACTGCGTCGGAGATCAGTGCGATCAGGTGATTCGCGCCGTGGGCGAGTGCCGCGTGGTAGAGCGTGCGGTCGGCTTCGGCGATCCGTACCGGTTCCCCGCCCATCTCCAGGACGAGCGACGACGCGATGGCCTCGCCGACGGGGTCGGCGGCGGTGATCGCGAAGCAGGCGTTGGTCAGACGCGCGGTGTCCTCCGCGCTGCCGACGAAGGTCATCGCGGGATGCAGGGCCAGTCCGAGAGCGCCGCGTGCGGTCACCGGCGCGAGGATGTCGACGCCCTGGGCGCCGGCGGTGTGCGCGACGATCGTGCCGGGACGCAGCGCGCCCGACGCCGCGATCTCGTCGATCACCGCGCTCAGCCGGGCGTCCGGCACGCTCAGCAGCAGCAGCTCCGAACGGGCGACGACGGCGTCGAGGGCGAGGATCTCCGAATCGGGGAGACGCTGGGCGGCGCGGGCCCGGGACTGCGGCGACCGGGCGACGACCGCGCCGACGACGTGCCCGGCCTTCTCGAGAGCCTCGCCGAGCGCGGTCCCCACACGGCCGGCCGAGACGATGCCGACCGTGAGGCGGGCGGGTGCAGGCAGGTTCGAGGTACCGGGAAAAGGATCGGACCGGACCGGATACGGGCGGTCACCGAAAGCGTCCGCGGCAGTGCTGCCGTGGGCGTCGTCGCCACCGGCTTGCCGTGCGAACGGCACGCCGGGATCACCGGTCGGTGAGGTCACCGCTGTCCTCCATGGTTCGTTCCAGTCCCGCCTTCACCGGATTCCGCGTGGACGGAGTTCTCTCCACGGCGGCCTCGGCACGGGTACCAGACGTTGCAGAGCAAGGGTAGGACTCTCACCGCGGTCCGGGCCAACTGTGTGACAGGTGTCACCCGGGGCTCTCGTCCGCCGCCGACGGCGAGTCGACGGCCGTCGATGTCCATCGGCCGACAGACCCAGCTGTGACCTGGGCCGAACCGGCGTACGCTGAGGCCGTCCGAGGCGTTCATCGCTCCATCGCCCGACCTCAGGGGGTCCGCAGATGAGCCTGGAAGCGGGTACCCAGTTCGCCGGCTACACGATCGTGCGCAAGATCGGCGCCGGCGGCATGGGCGCGGTCTACCTCGCGCAACACCCTCGACTCCCCCGCCTCGACGTCATCAAGGTGCTCGCCGAGCACGTGTCCAACGATCCGACGTTCCGCGCGCGATTCACCCGCGAAGCCGACCTGGCCGCCCAACTCGACCATCCGTGCATCGTCAGCGTCTACGACCGCGGCGAGGTCGACGGCCGGCTGTGGATCTCGATGCAGTACGTGGCCGGAACCGATGCGGCAGCCCTCGTCAAGGCGTCCCCCGGAGGCCTTCCGCTCGACGACGTCGCGGCGGTGAGCGACTCGATCGGCGCCGCCCTCGACCATGCCCATCGCCACGGACTGCTGCACCGCGACGTGAAGCCCGCCAACATCCTCATCAGCGCAGCCGAATCCGACACCGGGGGCCCCGAGGAGCGTCGTATCCGGTTGGCCGACTTCGGAATCGCGCGGCAGACCGACGGGGGCACGTCGCTGACATCGGCCAACCTGGTGCTCGGTTCGTTCCCCTATTCCTCACCCGAACAACTCTCGGCGGAGGCCCTCGACGCCCGCAGCGACGTCTACTCGTTGGCCTGCTCGACCTTCGAACTACTTACGGGCACAGTCCCGTTCACCGCCCGTACACCGATGATGATGATCCATCACCACCTCACGACACCCCCGCCGGACGTGTCGTCCCTGCGGCCCGGTCTCCCGCCGGCCGTGTCGGAGGCGGTGCGCCACGGGCTCGCCAAGAATCCCGCGGACCGGCCGCCCTCGGCGGGCGCGTTCGCCGCCGAGTTCCGGTACGCGGTCGACACCACCGGCTTCTTTCCCGCCCCCGGCCCACGGCCTGCTGCCACGGCACCGCCCCGAGCACGGCCGGGTGCTGGTACTCCGATCCCACCGCAGACCCGGACGATGCGTGTCCGCGGCGCCTTGCCGCCGACCGAGGCCGCGGGCCTGCGCACCGCGCCGGTGGAAGGGACACCCCGATCGCGGCCTGCCGACACCGGGCACGTACCCCCGGCTTCTTCACACGGTCACGGGTTCCCCGCGGCCACGGCGTACTCGGAACTCCCGGGTCAGACGGTTCCCGGTTCCGCCCTGGAGTCGACGATGATCCGGGCCTCCGGCGACCTGCACGTGATCGAACCTCTCCCGCCCGAGACCGACCCGGCACGATTCACCACGGCGTCGCTGGCCTGCGGCATCGCGGCGGTGCCACTCAGCGTCGTCGGGGGCCTCGGCCTGCCCGTGGGCGTTGCAGGCTGGTACCTCGCCGGACGCGGCCGCGCCTCGTCGGCGGCGCGACTGGCCCGAACCCTGTGCGTCCTGGGAATGCTCCTGAGCGTCGGATTGCTCGGGTTCACCATCGTCCGCGCCATCGTCCTGCAGTTCTGACGGCCCACCGGTGCGTCGGGTCAGCGTTCGTCGATCGAGTAGGTCGTCGGCTCGGGTCGGTCCTGTCGCGCCAGGGCACCGATCACCGCGTCGACGATCCACAGCGTCAGCACGCCGGCGATGATGTCGACTGCGTCGTCGAACGGCGATCGGAAACGGGGAGAGAAGGGATCGAGAACCTCGGCCGCGGGAACCCCCAGCAGATCGCCGGTGCCGTCGACGATCGTGTCCACCGGATTCGTCGCCCACCCTTCGTAGGCATTGATCGCGAGCAACGCGATGACCGGAACTGCGAGAACCCACCAGAAATGTCGCCGGCGCGCGATCGACCACGCGACGATCAGCAACACGACCCACGCCGGCATGTGCTCGGAACAGAGATTGAGAATCCCGTACTCGCCCGACCGCACCAGCACCGGGACCTGACCGCCCCAGAAACCGAGTGCCCCGATCGCCCCGATCGGGACCGCGATCGCCGCTCGAACCATACTGCGTGACCAGAACGCGAGCACCAGGACAATGTAGACGGGCATCAACGCGGTGAGCGCCCAGATCAGGATCAGGCTCGTCGCCGGCCCGTTGGCGACATAGTCCGCGTAATACTCCGGGAACGGGGTCTCGTTGAGCGGATCGAAGGTGAACAGCCACAACACCATCGGCCACCATGCGAGCAGCGGCAGGAACAACGACGCACTGACCAGTGACCGTTTGATCGCGGTTCCGCGGTCGGTGTGGCGGAGCGGCACGTAGGGGGTGCCGGCCCGGTCGACCAGACCGGGCTCACCGCCTGCCAGAGCTCCGCTCATGCGGGCAGTCTAGGTCGACCGTCCAACTTCTACGGCGCGAATAAGCACCTACGTCACAGAACTGATCCAACCGGATGACGAAGCCGATACGAATTCGACGAATCGTCTGTCGACGGCAGAAGCGCGGCTGTCATCAGTCGCGTCGCCGGCGACCACCGCCGGTGGTCCCGGACTGCTGACGCAGCTGGTTGAGCAGTTCCGAGACGGGCAGGCCCGCCGAGTGCGCGGACTCGGAGTCGTCGTCGGCCGCTCGCCGACGGCGACCACCACCGAAGGTCGAGGCGGGGCGCCCGGCGTTTCCTTCGTGACGACCGGCGGCACCGAGGAACGCGGGGGCCTCGACGTCGGAGGTCGCGGTCTCTTCCTCTTCCGGTGCGGCGCCGGTCTCGCCGGTCTCGGCCGGAGCTTCGGCGCTCGCTCCGGTCGCCCACTCGTCGGTCGGCGTCTCGTCGGTGTAGGCGGCCGACTCGTCCGCACCGCGCGAATCGTCGACGACCTCCGCATCCGACACGTCCTCGGCGTCGGCGGTCCGGGACTCATCGGCGCGTGGGGCGAACGGCGTCGAACCGGCGGAGTGCTGGTCGACCTCCTCGACGGGAACCTCGGTGGCGATCCGACCGGAGATCGGATCGTCGGTGATGACGGGGATCACCTCGGTCATCTCGTTCGGGTCGACGGGCCCGGTGTGGCGGCCGTCGTCCGCGGTCGGCGCGGTGGCCGCGAAGTCGCGTGCGGCGCGCAGACCGTCGTCGTCATATGTCGAGCGGTAGGGCGGGACGCCGCCGAACTCTCCGCCGAAGGACCCCGCGTGGGCACCCGACAGACCGGAGGCCAGCTCACGCATCTTCTCGCTCGACAGCGCGGCACGCTGATCCGGGAGCGGTTCCCCGAGAAGCATTTCGAGACTCGACCGCAGTGCGAGCACCTGGGCCTTGAGCTCGGAGAGTTCCTCGTTGGATTCGGCGGTGATCTCCTTGCGGATGGTCGTCTCGACGTCGAGCTCGTACTGACGACGCGCGGCGATCTCCCGCTCGAGTTGCAGTTCGTAGACCAGTCGGAGGTCGCGGCTCTTGGCTTCCGCACTCTCGGCCTGCCGCCGGAACTTGGTCACGAGGATCGCGCCGATGACCGCCGCCCACAGGGCAGCGATGACCGCCAGCGAACCGAGGATCGACAGGCGATCGGTGAAGACCATCAGTACGCTGGCCGCCAGGGCGAGCACGATCAGCAGACCGAGCAGCCATTGCGCCGCCGACCGACTTGAGCGTCGCGAGTCGGCAGAACGGCCGTTCGAGGTCGTCATGATCGTGAACTTACCCGCTGTCAGTACATTCACACGCGAACCGGGTTCGGAGTTTCTCAGATCGGCGACGTGTTATGTCGCCCATATTTCGCCGTGTGCGCCGGAGTCGGTTCGGGTCCCCCATGCCGAGAATTCCTCTGTGGTGGCCGACGAGCGATGTCAGGAATCGCCGACGGCGGGCGGGTCCTCGGGCGCCCGGCAGCAGTACTCGAGCCACATCGCCGCGCACACCAACAACACGCCCCCGATCAGGCCCACGATCGCGCCGGGTCGGTCCTGGTCGGCGGCCGTCACGTTCTGCTGACCGAGGAGGAAGACGAGCAGTCCGGTCCACACGCCCACGGCGATCGCCCCGAGGATGGCAGAAGCCTTGGCGAGGGCCAGCACTCGTGCCGCGGTGAGCGGATGGAGTTGTCCGCGAGCACGACCCACGTCCCGGGACTCGACCCTCGACCGGACGACGAAGGCGATGACGACCTCGAGAGCGGCGAGCACGTAGAGCACGATCCCGGCCAGCAGCGGCAGCGGCGGGAAGTCGTTGTAGTTGTAGCGCACCAGAATCCACGCGGCGATCGCGGTGACGGCGGCGATGACGACGAGGTCGCGGAGCCGGGTGGGACCGAGGCCGGTCTCCTCGTCGTCCTGCCCCGGACGGCGTGGGTCGGGAAGCGTCATGACCCGCCACCCCCGCCCGGCCCGAGTCGCTCGACGGCACGCACCGCGTCCCGTTCGGCGGCGTCGAGGGCATCGATCAGCTCACGCACCGGCCGCTCCCCCTCCGGCGTCCACAAAGTGGCCTCCGGTTCGATCTCCAACCACGGGATGAGGACGAAAGCACGCTGCGCCGCCCGCGGGTGCGGAAGCGTCAGCACCGGGTCGTCGTCGACGACGACGCCCCCGGCCTCCGTGACGGAGATGACGTCGACATCGAGAGTTCGCGGCCCCCAACGGACTTCACGGGTACGGTCGGCGGCCTGCTCCAGTTCGTTGCCCCGGTCCAGCCATTGCCGCGCGCTCAGCGGCCCGTCGACGATGAGGGTGATGTTGAGGAAGTCGTCTTGTTCGATGCCGCCCCAGGGTGGGGTCGCGTACACCGCGGACACCGCGACGAGTTCGTCTCCGAAACCCTCGACCACCGACCGCAGATGGCCCAGTGAATCCCCGACATTGGAGCCGGCCGAGAGCACCGCGCGACTCATCGCATGCCCTTCCTGGAGCGGCGGGTCACCACCGCGACGTCGTCGAAGGTCAACGGGATCGGTGCCGACGGCTTGTGCACGGTGACCTCGCAGGCGGAGATGCGTTCGTCGGCCATGATCGTCTCCGCGACCTCCGCACCGACCGTCTCGATCAGGTTGCGGGGCTCGCCCCCGACGATCGCCGCGACCTGCTGGGCGAGTGCGCCGTAGTCGACGGTCTCGGCGAGGTCGTCGGTGTCGGCGGCGGCACGCAGGTCGAGCCACAGGGTGACGTCGATGAAGAAGTCCTGGCCGTCCTCGCGCTCGTGGTCGAAGACCCCGTGATTCCCACGGACCTTCAGTCCGCGTAGTTCGATCCGGTCAGCCATGCGACCCTCCTGCTCCGAATGTGGTGCGTGAGCCGCCCGCACGCCAGGCCTCGGCGACGGTCACGGCGTCGTAGGTGCTCGCCACATCGTGGACGCGGACGCCCCAGGCGCCGGCCGCGGCGGTGAGCGCCGAGATCGACGCCGTCGCGATGTCGCGGCCCGCGGGCGGACGGTCGACGCCGTCGCGACCGAGAAGTGTGCCGAGGAACCGTTTGCGGGACGCACCGACGAGGACGGGGAAACCCAGCCCGATGAAGGTCGGGAGCGCATGCAGCAGAGCCCAGTTGTGTTCGGCCGTCTTGGCGAAGCCGAGTCCCGGATCGAGGATGAGCTGATCCGGGTCGACGCCTGCGGAGACCGCGGCGTCGACCTGCGCCAGCAACTCACCGCTGACCTCGGCGACCACGTCGCGGTACCCACCGACATCACCGATGCGGTGGGTGAACCGACGATCCGTGCTCTCCCCCGCCGGCCGCCAGTGCATCAGGATCCAGGGCAGTCGGGCGTCGGCGACCACGCGCGCCATGTCGGCGTCGGCACGACCGCCGGAGACGTCGTTGACGATCGAGGCACCGGCCTCGATGGCGGCGGCCGCGACCTCGGAGCGCATGGTGTCGACCGAGACGACGACGCCGTGTGAGGCGAGGGCTGCGATGACCGGGGCGACGCGCTTCGCCTCGAGGTCGGGGTCGACGCGGATGGCGCCCGGACGGGTCGACTCACCACCGACGTCGATGAGGTCGGCGCCCTGCTCGATCAGCTGGAGTCCGTGCGCGACCGCTGCGTCGGTGTCGAGGTAGCGACCGCCGTCGGAGAAGGAGTCCGCGGTGACGTTCAGGACGCCCATCACCAGCGTCTGGTGGTTCCCACCACCGGCCGGGACCGCGCTCGAGGGAGTCATCGGAGGATCGGCCGGGGTCACCGGGTGATCAGGTCGAGGGCTTCGCCGCGGGATACCGCACTGGTCTTGAAGATTCCGCGGACGGCCGACGTCGTGGTGGTCGCCCCCGGCTTCCGGATGCCCCGCATCGCCATGCACAGGTGCTCGGCCTCGATGACGACGATGACGCCGCGGGGTTCGAGCTTACGCATGACCGCGTCGGCGATCTGACTGGTCAGCCGCTCCTGGACCTGCGGGCGCTTGGCGTACAGGTCGACGAGCCGCGCCAGCTTCGACAGGCCGGTGACCCGGCCGGACGTCCCCGGGATGTACCCGACGTGCGCGACACCGTGGAAGGACACCAGATGGTGCTCGCAGGTGGAGTACATCGGAATGTCCTTCACCAGCACCAGTTCGTCGTGGTCCTCGTCGAAGGTGGTCGCGAGGACCTCGTCGGGGTCGGTGTACAGGCCGGCGAACATCTCGCGGTAGGCGTTGGCCACCCGCGTCGGGGTGCGGACCAGACCTTCACGGTCGGGGTCCTCGCCGATCGCCAGCAGCAGCTCGCGGACCGCGGCCTCGGCACGTGCCTGATCGAACTCCGACCGGTGCCCATTCACCACGGCGTCGCGCCCCTCGCTGATCGTCATGCGTCAAACCTTACGAGCTTCGCCCGTCATCACCCTCACCGGCACTGTCCGTCCGGGCATTCCCGTTGTCGCCGTGCCGGCCCCAGCCGTTGGTCCCGTTGGAGGCGGGACGATCGGCCGAGGGCTGCTCCGGCGGCCATCCCGGTGCCGACCAGTCGCGCGGCGCACCGTAATCCGGGCGGGTGCCGCCGGTGTACGGACCACCGGGCGGCGGAGCCGACTGACCCGGGTTCGGGTACTGGGGATTCGGATACCGGGGAGCAGGATTCTGCGCACCCGGATACTGCGCACCCGGGTACTGGGGATCCGGGTACTGGGGATTCGGGTACTGGGGATTCGGGCTCCCCGATCCAGGCGGGACCGGTCCGCCCTGGGCACCCGGCTCCGGGTAGACCGGCGGGTAGTTCGGGACCTGACCCGGAACCTGCGAACCACCCGGGTAGCCCGCACCGACGGGCTCGGGGATCTTCGCCGCCTCCGGCGGGGGCCACGGCTCACCGCGCTCGATGGCGAGCTCGCCCGGCGTCTTCACCGGCGGCTTGTCGCTCGGGGTCCGCTCGCCGAAATCGTTGAACGCGGTGATCCGCGGGCGCTTGACGACGTCGGAGAAGATCTTCTCCAGGTCCTTGCGGGTCAGCGTCTCCTTCTCGAGGAGCTCGGTCGCGAGCACGTCGAGGGTGTCCCGGTACTCGGTGAGGATGGCCCACGCCTCGGTGTGCGCCGCCTCGATGAGACGACGGACCTCGTCGTCGATCTCACTGGCGATCTCCGCCGAGTAGGCCGCCTGAGCACCCATCGAGCGGCCCAGGAACGGGTCGCCCTGGTCCTGGCCGTACCGCACGGCACCCAGCTTCGCGCTCATGCCGTATTCGGTGACCATCGCGCGGGCGATCTTGGTGGCCTGGTCGATGTCCGACGACGCGCCGGTCGTCGGCTCGTGGAAGACGAGTTCCTCGGCGGCGCGACCACCCATGGCCATCACCAGACGCGCGATCATCTCCGACCGCGTCATCAGGTCCTTGTCCTGCTCGGGCACGGCGAGGGCGTGACCGCCGGTGCGACCGCGCGCGAGGATCGTGACCTTGTAGATCGGATCCAGGTCGGGCATCGCCCACGCGGCCAGGGTGTGCCCGCCCTCGTGGTACGCCACGACCTTGCGTTCGTGCTCGCTGATGATCCGGCCCTTGCGCCGCGGCCCGCCGATGACCCGGTCGACGGCTTCTTCGAGCGCCTCGGCCGTGATGGTCTGCTTGTTCTCACGCGCGGTGAGCAGGGCGGCCTCGTTGACGACGTTCGCGAGGTCGGCACCGGACATGCCCGGCGTGCGCTTGGCCAGACCGTCGAGGTCGGCGTCCGAGTCGATCGGCTTGCCCTTGGCGTGCACCTTGAGGATCGCGCGGCGCCCGGCCATGTCGGGATTGCCGACCGGGATCTGACGGTCGAAGCGACCGGGGCGCAGCAGCGCCGGGTCGAGGATGTCGGGACGGTTGGTCGCCGCGATCAGGATGACGCCCGACCGGTCACCGAAGCCGTCCATCTCGACGAGCAACTGGTTCAGAGTCTGCTCGCGCTCGTCGTGCCCACCGCCGAGGCCGGCACCGCGCTGCCGGCCGACGGCGTCGATCTCGTCGACGAAGATGATGCACGGACTGTTGTTCTTGGCCTGCTCGAACAGGTCTCGCACCCGGGACGCGCCGACACCGACGAACATCTCGACGAAGTCGGAGCCGGAGATGGTGAAGAACGGGACCCCGGCCTCGCCGGCGACCGCACGCGCCAGGAGGGTCTTGCCCGTACCGGGCGGGCCGAACAGCAGCACGCCGCGCGGGATCTTCGCGCCCAGCGCCTGGTAGCGGGCCGGGTTCTGGAGGAAGTCCTTGATCTCGTAGAGCTCCTCGACGGCCTCGTCGGCGCCGGCGACATCGGCGAAGGTCGTCTTCGGCATGTCCTTGCTGAGCTGCTTGGCCTTCGACTTGCCGAAGCCCATGACGCCACCGCGGCCACCGCCCTGCATGCGGCTCATCACGAAGAAGAACAGACCGAACAGCAGGATCATCGGCAGGACGAAGATGAGGATCTGCCAGAGCACCGACTGCTCGTTGACGTTCGTCGTGTACTTCGTGCCGGTCTCCTGGACCGCGTCGAAGATCTGTTCGCCGGCCTGCGCGGGGTACTTGGTGCTGATCTTGTCCGCGTCGGCGTCGTCGACCTTGATCGGCGAGTTGAGCTCGATGCGCAGCTGCTGCTCGCGGTCGTCGATGCTGATGAACTTGGTGTTCTTCTTGTTCAGCTGCTCCAGCGCGACGGAGGTGTCGACGCCCCGGTACTCGCGGTCGGAGTCGCTCATCACGCTCCAGCCCCACAGGGCGAGCAGGACGAGCGCCAGGATGGCGAGGTTGCGGAAGACTGTCTTACGGTTCATGCCAGTTGGTGGGGGTTCGACCGGCGAGCGGGATCGAGTCCCGGCGCCCACTTCGTTCCCATGTCCTTCCCATCGACGTACACATTGAGGCTACCGGTCAACGATCATGCTGGTGAAACCGTTCCCGTCGCCGATCCACGGCTCGGCGCGCAGGTCGCCGGGCGGGTTCGGGCTCTCGAAGGATCAGCTGCTGTAGACCGCGGGCTTGAGGCGCCCGATGTAGGGCAGGTCCCGGTAGCGCTCGGCGTAGTCGAGTCCGTACCCGACGACGAACTCGTTCGGGATGTCGAAGCCGACGTCGGCGACACGAACCGGCGACCGGACGGCCTCGGGCTTACGGAGCAGCGTGCACACCTCGAGACTGCGGGGCGAACGCGTGGCGAGGTTCTTCATCAGCCACGACAGGGTGAGACCCGAGTCGATGATGTCCTCGACGATCAGGACGTCGCGGCCCTGGATGTCGCGGTCGAGGTCCTTGAGGATCCGCACGACGCCGGACGATGAGGTCGACGAGCCGTAGCTCGACACCGCCATGAACTCCAGCTGGGACGGGATCGGCAGGGCGCGCGCGAAATCGGTCATGAACATGACCGCTCCCTTGAGCACCCCGATCAGGACCAGGTCGTCCTCGATGGCGGTGTACCGGGAGGCGACGGAGTGGGCTAGTTCGACGGTGCGCTGCTTGATCTGTTCCTCGGTGATCAGAACAGCGTCGATGTCAGCGGCATAGGGGTCAGCGGACTGCACCGTTACAGCTTGTCATGTTTCGCGGGTCACATGGCCGACGGGTGGGACCGCCGTCGGAAATTACTCACGAGTAGCGAGTAGACCGTTCGGACCAATTTGACCGCCGAGTTGTTTGCTTGTATAACAGTCAGATAACGAACTTTAACATCGGCCCCTTGCGAAACTTTTCTTAACAATTGTTGTGCCGGGTTTGTGAATGTTGGGCCACCTGCCAGCAACGCGGGTAGCAGGGGTATTTCGACCTGTGAATATGATCGACCGGGTTCCCCTATTCCCCCCTCGGGGAACTCCCCTTCATGGAAAGAATTCCTTCATGTCAACTGAACGACAAGACGGGGCCTTGTCGCGCAAATACACGCGCACATTGGTCGCTGTTGCCATATCCCTTGCCACCGTTGTGATCACGGCACTCGCCGGGACCGCACAGGCCGCCCCCAAGCAATTCGGGCCGGCCACCTACGACGCGACCTGGAATCAGTCGTCGCTGACCCTCACCCTGCACAACGCCTCGGCGAGTACCGAAAACGGATCGCTGACGATTCGCGATTTCGCCGGTGCGGAAGTCTTCCGTATGCCTCTTGCATATCGCATGGAAGATCGCCAGTTCCCGATCGACGCACGTCAGGCCGGCAACAAGGTGACGCTCATTCCGTCGCGTAACAACGCGCGTTCCGTGCAGGTCAACCCGACCGAGGTCAACAGTTTGCGCGATAGCGCGCGTCACCAGGTCGCCGCACCGCAGACGCGCCAGGAGCGCGATGACCAGGCATTGATCCGTTTCCAGCAGCAGCTGGGTGCGGGCACAACCATCTCGTCGCTGGTCGGCACGATCGTCGGCGCAATCGTCGGTGGCCTGATCGGCTGCATCGTCGGAATCACCGCGGCAGTCGTCGGTTGTCTCGTCGGAGTCGCCCCGGCGGCCGCGGTCGGTGGGATCATCGGTCTCGCGATCGGTGGCGGTGGCACCCTGATCGCAGCCGGGCTCCACTACTTCGAAACGATCAACTCGCCGTTCAAGGCTCCTCGACGGTAGGTCACAGACCTTTCTCCTGACGGTCCGTCTCACCTCGCGGTGAGGCGGACCGTCAGCTTTTCACCGCTTCGTTCCACGACGGTCCGCACGCCAGGGTCGCCGCCGATCGCCACCTGGGCGCGCCCCGTTCCGGATTCCACGACGAGCCGATCGACCGCGGCGATCACCCGATGCGTCGGTTCGGTTGCCCCGACGTCGAGCAACCAGCGTCGGATGACCCTGGTACGCACGGCCCTCGGCAGGTCGTGCAGCGGCGCGACCGCCAGACCATCGGGAGTCCCGGCACTCCGCCACACCGCCTCCGCCCAGCCGTCGAGGGCGTCGTTGTCGTCCTGCAGACCGTCCGCGGTGCGGCCCAGCGCAGGCACGACGCCGCCCTGGAGAACGTCGTCGAGCATCGGGATCACGTCGGCACGCAAACGAACCCGGGTGAACCGCGGGTCGCGGTTGTGCGGGTCGTGGTGCACGGCCAGCCCGAGTTCGGTACACACCGCGAGCGTCTGCATCCGGCGCACTCGCAGCAGTGGCCGACCCCACGGGGCCTTCCACGCACGCATGCCGGCGATCGAACGCGCCCCCGAACCGCGTGCGAGTCCGAGCAGCACGGTCTCGGCCTGGTCGTCGGCGGTGTGCGCGAGAAGCACCGGACGACCGTCCCGGGCGGCGTCGAGCGCTGTGTACCGCGCGTCCCGGGCAGCGGCTTCGAGTCCCCCGCGGGTCCCGACCCTGACCTCGAGCACGCGTGCGTCGGCGCCGAGTTCGCGTGCGGTCGTGGCGGCCCGGCCGGCCACGTGGTCCGAACCTTCCTGGAGTCCGTGGTCGACGATCAGCGCGGTGACGTCGAGTCCCGCGCGGACGGCCGTCGCCGTCAGTGCGAGCGAGTCGGCGCCGCCGGACAGTCCCACGCAGACGGATGCGCGCGGACCGGCGAAACAGGTGGCCGCGAAATCCGCGACCACCTGAGTCAGAGCACGCGTCGAATCCATGCCTGCGGGGTGTCGATCTCGTCCGGCAGCGGCATCGTCTCGGGCGAGGTCCACACCGTGTTGAACCGCTCCATGCCGACGGTCTCGACCACCTCGTCGACGAAGGCCTTGCCGCGGATGTACTGCGCGATCTTGGCGTCCATGCCGATGAGGGCGCGGATGATGCGCTGCACCGGGTTCTGCGGCGCCTTGCGTCGCTTGTCGAAGGCGGTGCGGATGTGGGCGACGGACGGGACGTGCGCCGGCCCGACGGCGTCCATCACGTGGTCGGCGTGACCCTCGAGCAGCGTGCCGAGAACCATCATCCGCTGGAAGGCGTCGAACTGCTCGGGGCTCTGCAGCAGCTGCATCGCACCGAGGATGCCCTTCTCGCGGGGTTCGGAGCCCTTGAGCGTCTTGGTCATCCGCGTGACGATCTCGGTGGTCGACTCACCGGTCTCGGAGGTGAGCACGGCGACGTTGTCCTGCATGTAGTCGCGTAGCCACGGGTTGGCCGAGAACTGCACCCGGTGGGTCACCTCATGCAGGCACACCCACAGACGGAAGTCCGACGGCACGACCTTCAACTGGCGTTCGACGTTGATGATGTTGGGCGTCACGACCATCAGCACGCCGGGTTCACCGGTTTCCGGGTCCGGCGTGAACGGGTCGTACTGGCCGAGGATCGCAGTGGAGAGGAAGGCGAGCAGACCACCGGCCTGGATCCCGCCGAACTTGGCGGCGAGGCCGGGCGAAGCCGGGTCCGCGTCGGCCTCGGACCCCAGCATCGAACGCATCGAGTCGGAGGCCGCGTCGATCCAGCCCGACCGGTCGAGGATTCGGGTCGTCGGGATGCGGAGTCCGTCGGCGAGACCGGTGACCTCGCGGACCGGCGCCTCCGCACGCGTCGCCGCGTCCGCGAGCTCGGCCTGCGCGGCTTCGTAGGTGTAGGCCGTGGTCTTGGGGCCGGGTCGGACGAGCCGTTTCGCGGTCGACGCCGCGAGCGGCCAGTCGATCTGCGATCCGATGCTCAGGCGGGTGTCGTCACCCACCGGCTCGACGGCGGCCTTGCTGTCGGTTCCTGACATGCTCATCGGCACCCGCACTCTCTGAGTTGACCCACCACGGCGTCCAGGGCGGGTCTCGCGTCCGCCGGCGAGGTGCCGCCGGACATGAGGGCGAACGACAGCACGCGGCCATCGATCGTTTGGACTATGCCGGTCAACGAACTGACTCCGGTGAGTGTTCCGGTCTTTGCGCGCACCCACCCGGCACCGGGTGTGGTGGCGATCGGGAAACGGTCGGCGAGGGTGCCCGTGCCGGCGGCGATGGGCAGACCGTCGAGCATCGGTCGCAGCTTCGGTCGCGAGGGTCCGCTGGCCGCGGTCATCACCGCGTCGAGCAGCGCAGGCGTCGTGCGGTTGGCATAGGAGATGCCCGACGCGTCGGCCAGCGTGGTGCCCTTCCACTGCTCAGGGAAGGTGGTGGACAGGACCTGCTCGACCGCGTCGACTCCGGCGGCGAGGGTCGCGGGTCCGCCGCGATGCACCGACAGTTCGATCGACAGCGTCTCGGCGAGCACGTTGTCGCTGTACCGGAGCATGTCGTTGACCCGGGTCACCAGCGGCGCGGACTCGACCTTCGCCACGACGCGGTCGCCGGCGGGTGCGGGTACCTCGGTCACCGGCGCATCGACGTCGAGCGCCGCGGCCAGCGCCTCACCGGCCATGATCCCGGGCGTCGCGGATCGCGGCGAATACTCGTCGAGCGGCTCGAGGCGGGCGCCGTCGACCATCAGCGACTCGATCGGCGCGATGTCGCCGCCCTGGATGTCCCTGCGGTCCCAGGTCCGGTCCATCGTCGGGCCCGAGAAGGCGCTGAGGTCCACCGCGACCGAGGTGACCGGGATGCCGGCCTGCTTGATCTGTTCGGCGAGGTCCGCGATGCGGGCGGGCTCGCTGTAGAAGGTGTCGGCATCGGCGGCTGCGCCGACAGAGTGGGATCGCCGGCCCCCTTGAGGATCACCTGCCCGTTCGACCCCGCGACGACCGTCGTGGTGAGGCGCGCGTCGTGCGGCATGGCCTCGAGGAAGGCCGCGGCCGAGAGCACCTTGTCGTTCGACGCGGGGATGCGCGGACGACCGGGGTTGCGCGACCACAGGACCTCGCCGGTCAGCGAGTCGGAGATCATGCCGCTCAGGACACCGAGCGCCGGATTCCGCAGTGCGGGGGCGATCGCGCGGGACACCCCGGCGGGCGTCGGGGCCGGTGCGGTGGCGGCGACCGGGTCGATCTGCGGGTCGGGGGAGATCGCGGCGGGCTGCGGCGGTATCCCCGGCGGCAGCTCGGCTTCCGTGTCCAGGCGGAGAGCCACGACCACCGCAGCGGTCGACGCCAGCGCGAGGATCACGACGGCGACGATCGTCCACCAGAGGAGTTTGCGACTGCGGGGTCTGCCATCACGACCTGCGGGTCTGGTGGTTGCGCCCACGAAGCCTCCGGATCTCTCGCATTGCGTTGCCGATACTGCATGACCGAAATGTCGGATATGAGCGACCCGGGGTCCGATGCACCCGCGCACTGCGGGGGTACGAAGTCCGAGGTCGTCGGACTAACAGTATCGTTGTTGCGACGCGCGGCCATCTGGGCCGTCCGGCGATCACACCCCCGATCCGCAACTGCCAGGAGGAACAGTGGAATTCGATGTGACCATCGAGATCCCCAAAGGTGGCCGAAACAAGTACGAGGTCGACCACGAGACGGGGAAGGTCTACCTCGACCGCTACCTGTACACCTCGATGGGCTACCCGGCCGACTATGGCTACATCGACGGCACCCTCGGCGAGGACGGCGACCCGCTCGACGCGATGGTCCTGTTGCCCGAGTCGGTCTTCCCCGGCATCATCGTGCGCGCCCGCATCGTCGGCATGTACACGATGACCGACGAGGCCGGCGGCGACGACAAGCTGCTGTGCGTGCCCGCCGGTGACGTGCGCTGGGACCACATCAAGGACATCTCCGACGTGTCGGAGTACGAGCTGGGTCCGATCTCGCACTTCTTCGAGCACTACAAGGACCTCGAGCCCGGCAAGGAGGTCCAGCCGGGCGGTTGGGTCGGCCGCGAGGCCGCCGAGAAGGTCGCCCAGGAGGCCATCGACCGTCTCGCCGCTCACCCCGACGAGGCCAACGAGCCCTCGCGCGGCTGACGCCACCCGAGCAGTCCCTCACCGACCGCCGACGACACATGCTGTCGTCGGCGGTTCGTGGTCTACAGGCAGAAGCACGAGCGCAGTGAACCCACCCGCCGCCTTCAGGCGTGAGCGCAGCGAACCCACCCGCTGCCTGAGGCGTGAGCGCAGCGAACCCACCCGCTGCCTGAGGCGTGAGCGCAGCGAACCTCGAAGGCCTCAGGCCACCCGGTGGCGCACGTCGGCGAAGACCGGAAGCACCTGCTCGCGGACTCGGCTGCCGGTGGCCGAACCGTCGATCGGGACCAGGATCACCGCGTCGGCGACCTCGGCGGCGTAGATGTCACGCAGCAGTGTGATCAGGCCGTGGGTCGTGCCGATGTAGCGGATGGTCTCCGAGCTGTCGGCGGCGATTCCGGCCTGCTCGACGGCGGCGCGTGCCGATGCCGCGTTCGGCGCGATCGCCACCTCGATCTCGAGGGCCACGACGAAGTTCGCCTGGTCGTGGGTGCCGGCCCGCAGCAGCGCGCGCGCCCGTTGGGCGTCCCGCAGGGTCTCGCGACGCACGACGATCGGGAAGGTCTGTGCAACAGCATCTCCCGCGATCGCGACCTGGAAGCCGGGACGGCCGATGGTGACGGCGGTGCGCGGAGTGTCGATGTGGACGGTCATGCGGGGTACCCCTCGTCGAGTTCTGGTCGGGTGGTGGTCGTTTCGGCGCTGAGTGCGCCGAGTGCGTCGAGCAGGCGATCGACGTCGTCGGAGGTGGTGCCCGCACCGAAGCTGGCGCGGACGGCACCCTCGGGATGACCGAGCCGCCTGAGCAACGGGTGGGCGCAGAACTTGCCGTCCCGCACACCGATTCCGTGCTCGCTGCTCAGATATTCGGCGACGGCCCGCGGCGCGAAGCCGTCGATCGTGAAGCCGGCGATGCCGACGCGGTCGGTCGAGTCGGTGAAGATCTGCAGCGGCCGGACACCGTCGATGCGAGCGAGACCGGCGTCGAGCCGCTCACCGAGCTCGAGCTCGTGGAGGCCGATGGCCTCCGGACCCAACTCGGCGAGTGCGGCGCACGCCTCGGCGATCGAAAAGGCGCCGAGCACGTTCGGCGAGCCGGCCTCGTGGCGGGCGGCCCCGGTGTGCCAGGTGGTCCCGGCCGAGTTCTCGTCACCGCGCAGGTCGACGTCGGCGGTCGCTCCACCGCCGGCGAGGTACGGGTCGGCGGCGTCGAACCAGTCGGAGCGTCCGATCAGGACGCCGGCGCCGAACGGGGCGTAGGCCTTGTGACCGGAGAACGCCAGATAGTCGATTCCGTGGCTGACGATCGAGATGGGGCGATGTGCGACGAGCTGCGCCGCGTCGACCAGGATGCGTGCGCCGTGGCGATGGGCGATCGAGGCCAGCCTGCTGATCGGGAGGACCTCACCGGTGACGTTCGACGCGGCAGTCACCGCGAGCAGCGACGCCGGCTCGGACGCGAGCTCCGCCTCGATCGCGACGAGGGTGTCCTCGATCGTGGTGCGGGCGGTGACCACGCGAGCCCGGTTGCGACCGTCCTTCGGCGCACACCACGGCAACAGGTTGGCGTGGTGCTCGATGTCGAGGACCACGACGTCGCCGGGCGTGATGTGGGCGGCGAGGTTGATCGCGTCGGTGGTGTTGCGGGTGAAGACGACGGAGTCGTCGGCGCGGCCGCGGACGAAGCCGCGCACAGTCTCGCGGGCGGCTTCGTACCGGCGGGTGGTGACCTGCGATAGGTGGCCGGCGCCGCGGTGCACGCTCGCGTACTCGCCGAGGGCCCCGGCGACCTGCGCGGCGACCGACGGCAGCGCCGGGGCACTCGCCGCGTAGTCCAGATTGGCGTAGCCGACGCGGTGTCCGGCGGCGACGGGAACTTGCGCATCCGAGCCGACGACCGGCGCCAGCGCGGGGATGAAGGGTGCCCGGTCGGCGATGGCGGCGGACACCACGGCAGGGGTCGGGCGGACGGTTGTGACGGGTGCCGAAAGCACAGCAGTCATGACAAGAGCTCCTCGAGAATCCACACTTGCCGCGTTCGGGTTCGACCGCAGCCAGGTCGTCACCCGGAGCACCCCACCGTGGAGGAGGGTTGCCGACCAGCGAGCCGGGGCTTGTCACTGGCACTCATGACCTGCGACAAGGTTCGCGGATCCCGGCGAAGGGTGTCAATTTAGATTCACCGTGATTCCTAGTTAGGACAGGCTTACCTGTACCCTGGCTGTCGTGGCATCGAGTGAGGTCTTCGTGTTGTCGCGCCCGCACGGCACCGTGCGGGGCGAAGGGGTGGTCCGGTCGTTCACCGACGTCGACGAGGCATCCGCCGCACTGCGGGCGGGCGAGGTCGGGGCGTTGACCGGGGCGATCCCCTTCGACCTCCGCGACCCCGCGGCGCTGGTCGCCCCCGTCCGGCTCCGGACCGGCGAAGCACCGCTGCCCGGGACCGGGCCGCTGTCACGGCGAGCGGTGTCGACCGTGAGCCACCCGGCTCGGGATGAGCAC
The DNA here is from genome assembly GCF_001942325.1 of Gordonia sp. CNJ-863. NCBI lineage: Bacteria > Bacillati > Actinomycetota > Actinomycetes > Mycobacteriales > Gordoniaceae > Gordonia > Gordonia sp. CNJ-863. Next base: position 101,512 of record NZ_MKKG01000003.1, on the reverse strand, counting down.
CGCGAGCGCATCGCACATGCGGTCAAGCGCATCGTCGCCGGCGACGTCGGGAAGGTCGTGCTCGCACGCAGCGTCGACCTGGTGCTCGACGAACAGATCCGCCCGGCGGAATTCCTCGACGCACTCGCCGGCGGCAACGCCGACCACAACGCCTTCGCGGTCGACCTCGGCGCCGCGACGGGTTCGGGCTCGTGGTTGCTCGGCGCGAGTCCCGAAGCGCTGCTGCGCAAGTCGGGATCGACGGTGACCTGTCATCCCTACGCGGGTTCGGCACCACGATCCGCCGACCCGGCCGTCGACCGTGCGACCGCCGCCGAACTGGCCGCCTCGAGAAAGGACCTCGCCGAGCACGCCTTCGTCGTCGATCATCTGCGCGAGCGCCTGGGACATCTCTGCGACGACGTCGACGCGCCGTCGACCCCACAGCTCGAGTCGACCGGCGAGATGTGGCATCTGGCCACCCCGATCCGCGCGACGCTGCGCGACCCGGCGACCACCGCACTCGACCTCGCACTACTCCTCGGACCCACCCCCGCAGTGTGCGGCACCCCGAGTGACGTTGCCGCACAGATCATCCGAGACGTGGAGGGAGATCGTGGCTTCTACGCAGGCGCGGTCGGGTGGTGCGACGCCGCGGGCGACGGCGAATGGATGGTCGCCATCCGGTGCGCCGAGCTCGCGGCCGACGGTCGGAGTCTGCGCACCTGGGCGGGCGGCGGCATCGTCGAACACTCCGACCCGCAGGCGGAACTCGACGAGACGCAGTTCAAACTACGGACCGTGTTCAACGCGCTCGGCATCCCCCTCGCGGACATCGTGAACTGACCCTCCGGTGAGCGCGCCCTCCCGCGATCTCGCCTCCGACCACGAAGGTCGGCGTTATGGTCGATGAACGTCGGGGCGAAGGGGCCAGGGAGGCGTAGCAGATGCCTGCGGAGCGGTCGACAACCCGGAAGAGCATTCTGCCGATCATCTTCGCGCTGTCCCTGGCCTTCACGATCACGGCCGTCGATCCACTGGTGCTGAGCCTGAATCTGCCGCAGGTGAGCCGGGAACTCGACGTCCCGCCCGCGGCTGTCGGATTGTTGGGTGGAATGTCGACGCTGGTCATGGCCGCGTCCGTCCTCGGCGCGGGGAATCTCGGCGACTCGATCGGACTCCGACGACTCCTGATGTCGGGACTGGCCGTGGTCACCGTCGCCGATGTGCTCGCCATGCTTTCACCCGGGTATGGCTTTCTCCTGGCGATGCGCGTCGTGGCGGGCCTGGGCATGGCGGCCCTGCTCGGGGTATCGCTGGCCCTCCTCAAGACGTCGGTGACCGAGGAGCAGCGACCGAAGGCCATCGGCATCTTCGTCGCCATCGAGATGGTTCTCTGCGGGGCGCTCCCCGCCCTGACGGGCTGGGCCGTGACGGGTCTCGGCTGGCGGTTCGTGTTCCTGGTCGCACCACTGCTTGCCGTGGTCTCGATGCTGCTGACGGCGAAGTTCGTTCCGGAGTCGCCTCGTCACGAGCGTGCGAAGCTGGACGTGATCGGCATCGTCCTGATCGGGGTGGCACTCCTGACCCTCGTCATCGGACTCGCGGCCGCCCAGAACGGTGTCCTCCGGCCCCAGGCCTGGCTGCCGCTACTCGTCAGCGTCGTCGGCGCGGTGCTCTTCGTCCGCCACGAACGGCGCACCCCCGAACCGGCGCTGGACCTGTCGCTGTTCGGCAACCGGACGTTCACGGTGGCGCTCGCCGCCGCCTTCACACTCAACTTCCTGATCGCGGGGCTCAGCATCGTCCTGGGGCAGTACGGCAGCAAGGTGCTCGCGCTGTCACCGCAGACGGTCGGACTGTTGTTCCTTCCCGGCTCGCTGCTGATCGCCGGCGCCCTGATCATGTCCGGGAGTCTGATGGAGAAGTTCTCGCCGAGACCGGTGATGGTCGCCGGTCTCGCGACCATGGCGGCCGCCGGGCTGCTGATGGCCGGCACGGTCAGCCCGATCATGGCGCTCTGGCTGCTCGTGATGTCCGTATGGCTGTACAACCTCGGGTCGATGGTGAGTTCCACATCCGTGTCGGAGACGGTGCTCTCGCATGCGCCGAGTGGGCAGTCCGGAACAGTGGCCTCGGTGCAGACGGCCTTCGGGATGACGGGCTACGCGTTCGGGCCCACCGTGTACCTGCTCCTCCTGAATGTGTTCTTCGAGCGTGAATGGCTCGCCGACAGCGAACAACGGGGCCTGACGGTGACACAGGGACAAGAGGCCGTCGACGCCGCGCGTAGCGCAGTGGCGCCGAGCCCGGGTGGCGTCGGATACGACCCGAACCTGCTACAGCAAGTGGGCGGCCTCGACCTCGGAGCGGACTTCTCCGACGCCGTGCGACTCACCATGCTGACCGTCAGTGTCCTGCCCATCGCGGTCGCGCTGGCCGCACTCAGGTTCCGTCATGAGCGTCCCGCCCGGGCGGCCTGATGGGCATGGGCAGGAGAGCCTCGTGCGCGGGCTCAGCCGAGCGCCTGATCCAGATCCGCGAGCAGGTCGTCGATGCCCTCCAGCCCGACCGACAGGCGCACGACCGCGTCACTGAGACCGATCGCGGCACGCCCCTCGGGTCCCATCGCGCGGTGCGTGGTGGTGGCCGGGTGGGTGATCAGCGACTTGGAGTCGCCGAGGTTGTTGGAGATGTCGATGACCTTCAGTGCGTTGAGGACCTCGAAGGCGCGCTTCTTGCCGTCGATGCCGTCGTGGTCGTTGAGCTCGAAGGTCACCACGGTGCCGCCACCGGACATCTGGCTCTTGGCCAGCTCGAACTGCGGATGCGACTGCAGGAACGGGTATTTCACCCAGCGGACCCGCGGGTCGGCTTCCAGGAACCCGGCGATGCGCAGGGCCGAGGACACCGAGGCGTCGACGCGAAGACGCATGGTCTCCAGGCCCTTGAGCAGGGTCCAGGCGTTGAACGGGCTCAGCGCCGGGCCGGTGTGGCGCATCAACTGCTGCACCGGGCCCTCGATGTACTCCTTGGTGCCGAGGACGGCACCGCCCATGACGCGACCCTGGCCGTCGATGTGCTTGGTACCCGAGTAGACGATGACGTCGGCGCCGAGATCCAGACCGCGCTGCAGCAGTGGGGTGGCGAAGACGTTGTCCAGCACCACCTTCGCGCCTGCGGCGTGAGCCATCTCGGACACCTTGGCGACGTCGACGAGGGTCTGCATCGGGTTGGACGGTGTCTCGAAGAAGACCGCGGTGGTGGGCTTGGACAGCGCCCGCTCCCACTGGTCGAGGTCTTCGCCGTCGACGAACTCGGTCTCGACGCCCCATCGCGGGAGGATCTCGTTGCACACCACGAAGCACGAGCCGAACAGGCTGCGGGCGGCGACGAGCCGATCTCCGGCCTTGAGCAGTGCGCCGAGCGCGACGAACACCGCGGCCATGCCGCTGGCCGTCGCGAAGCAGGCCTCGGCACCTTCGAGCTGACGCAGCCGCTCCTGGAACATGTGGACCGTCGGATTGCCGTACCGGGAATAGACGAACCGCTGGTCCTCGCCGGTGAAGGCGCGCTCGGCGGCCTCGGCGGAGTCGTAGACGTATCCGCTGGTCAGGTACAGCGCCTCGGTGGTCTCGTAGAAGCCGGAGCGGGCGAGGCCACCGCGGACGGCGATGGTGTCGGGCGAAAGACCCTCCGGCAGTTCACGACCCACGGACAAATCAGGACTCACGATTGCCTCCACGGCAGATTCTCGGCGCGCCATCCCGACGCACCTCGATGGTCGTTCTCGTCGAGGGCACCCTCGAACCCGTCGACCACGTTGTAGGCCTTGCCGATTCCGTCGGCGGTCGCCGCCTCGGCCGCACCGATCGACCGGTGCCCCGAGCGGCAGAGGAAGATGACCTCGTTGTCATCGGTGACCCCGGCGCCGCGCAACTGTTCGACGAACTGCTCGTTGCGGCGCCCCTCGGGGAACGTCGTCCACTCGGCGAAGATCGTCCGCTTGCCCAGCACCTCGAGGTCGGGGACGCCGACGAAGGACCATTCGGCCTGCGTCCGACAGTCGACGAGGACCGCGTCGGGATTGTTCTCGAGCTTCTCCCACGCTTCCTGCGGGGTCAGGTCGCCGGCATAGGTCATGAGGAGCACACCTTCCATTCGCCGTTCTCGCGCACCACGATCGTCTCCACGACCTGCTTGGCATCGGCCTTGTCCTTATAGTGCCAATGGACCTTGGCGGTCGCCCGGTCACCGTCGACCACCAGGTCGGTGATCTCGGGGATCTCGATGCGTCCGTTCTGGTCCAGCGACGCCTGGTTCTCCGCGACGAACTGCGCCTCGGTGGGGAAACCGGTCTTGTCCAGGTCGGCATCGCAGGTGTTGGCGCGATACTCGGCGTAGTTCGGGCCGTTCTTCGCCGTGTAGAGGTCGTTGATGGCGTACTGGACCCGCGCGTCGTCGCTGACGCGTTCCTCGGACGGCCGCGAGATGCTCGAGAGCACGATCCCCAGCACGAGGAGCGCGACGACACCCGCCGCCACGAAGAACGGCCACGCGTTCTTCCAGTTCGGTGGCCCTTCCTCGACGAGGGCGGCGTCGACGTCGTCGTTCGACGTTGCCTTGCCGAGGGCAGACTTCTTCGAGGACGCGGCGCCCCGAGAGGTGTTCCGGGATGCGGCGCCCTTACCGGAGGGCTTGTCGGGGCCCCCGCCTGCAGCTTTGGCCATGGCGCGAAGTGTAACGACAGGCCGGGTGTGACCTCCGTCCGGATTCTCCGGCCGCCATCGCGTCGAATCGCGTGGGCACCGAATCCACGCTCGGTAAGGTGGGCCTAACCAAACGCCGACCGCCGAGGAACCACATGCGTCTGCTTTCCCATCGACTGTCCGGAATCGTGCTCGCGACGACCGTGGCGGCCCTCGTGGTGAGCTCCTGCGCCGCTCCCGAAGAGAAGGTCGCCGACGATTCGGCGTCCGTCCCGGCTCCCGAGACCGGCTCGATTCCCGTCACCGTTCAGCAGGCCTATGCCCCGGCGGTCGTGGAGAAGGCACCCACGCGGATCGCCGCCTTGGGCGTGGGTGACGGCGACACGCTGCTCGCCCTCGGCGTCATGCCGACGACGATCGCCCCGTTCGCCGATCCCGACCAGGCGACCGCGCCGTGGAACGCCGACCTGATCGGCGACTCGCAACCGGTGGTCCTCGCCAACACCTCGGCAGCTCTCGGGAACGAGATCCCCAAGGCGCTCGCCACGAGCCCCGACCTGATCACCGCGGTCGGCGCCGATCCCACCCGCGACCAGTTCGACCTGCTCACCAAGACCGCACCCACCATCCTCCGGCCCACCCAGTACAAGCCTGGCAGGTGCCGTGGAATGCGCAGACCATCCAGATCGGCACCGCGATCGGGCAACCCGACCTCGCCCGGCGCAAGGTCGGCGAGACCGAGGCCTTCCTCGCGGGCATCCGGGCGAAGAATCCGCAGTTCGCGGGCAAGACCGCCGTCGTCGTGACCGCGAGCCCGACCGGTGGGGTCTCGGTGTACGGACCCGAGGACGGCCGGGCGCAGACCGTCGCGGGCTACGGCCTCACATTCCCGACCGTCCTCCGCGACACGATCACCAGCGGGTTCTACGGCGAACTACCGGCCGAGAGCCTCGACCGGCTCGACGCGGCCGACATCGTCGTCGCCGTCGACTGGGAGGGCTCGAACGACAAGCTGCGGTCGAACCCGGCGTTCACCCGGCTCGAGGTGGCGCGTTCGGGACGGGTCGCCTACCTGCCGCAGGAGGTCGGCAGTGCCATGTCGGTGCCGACCCTGCTGACGATCCCGTGGGTGGCCGATCAGGCCGTCGGACCCATCGCCGAAGCTGCCGGCTCACGCTGACGCGCGTGGCACCGCGTCATCGCGATGACGTCGAGAAGTGAGGATTACCTCACAGCTAATTTTGGGAGTGGACACCAAGCGCCTACCGTAGAAGGGATAGGCCATATCCAAGCGTGTCGACACCAGAATCAAGGGTTTCGGATCCGGTTCCTGTGGCGGGGCGCGCCGAACAACGGAAGACACCTACTCCATGAGCGAGAACAGCCGCCCGCTTCGGGTTGCGATCGTCGGTGCGGGTCCCGCCGGGATCTACGCCGCCGACGCGTTGATGAAGTCCGACACCGCGAAGGATCGCGGCGTCAGCATCGACCTCTACGAGCGTATGCCGGCTCCGTTCGGTCTGATCCGTTACGGCGTCGCGCCTGATCACCCGCGCATCAAGGGCATCATCACCGCGCTGCACAAGGTGCTCGACAAGCCGCAGGTCCGCCTGCTCGGCAACGTCGACTACGGCACCGACATCACGCTCGACGAGCTGAAGTCGCACTACGACGCGATCATCTTCTCCACCGGCGCCACCGACGACCGCGCGCTCGACATCCCGGGCATCGACCTCGAGGGCAGCTACGGCGCCGCGCAGTTCGTCGCCTGGTACGACGGCCACCCCGACTTCCCGCGCACCTGGCCGCTCGAGCAGGAGAAGGTCGCCGTCATCGGCGTCGGCAACGTCGCCCTCGACGTGGCGCGCGTTCTCGCCAAGACCGGCGACGAGCTGCTGCCCACCGAGATCCCGGCCAACGTCTACGAGGGTCTCAAGGCAAACAAGGCCATCGAGGTGCACGTCTTCGGTCGCCGCGGACCGGCGCAGGCCAAGTTCACCCCGCTCGAGCTCAAGGAGCTCGACCACTCGCCGAACATCGAGGTCATCGTCAACCCCGAGGACATCGACTACGACGAGGGTTCGACCGTCGCCCGCCGCGGCTCGAAGATCACCGACCAGGTCGCGACGATCATCGAGAACTACGCGATCCGCGAGCCCAAGCAGGGTGCGATCCACAAGCTCTTCCTGCACTTCTTCGAGAGCCCCACCGAGATCCTCGGCGAGGACGGCAAGGTCGTCGGCCTGCGCACCGAGCGCACCCAGCTCGACGGCACCGGCAACGTCAAGCCCACCGGCAAGATCACCGACTGGGAGGTCGGAGCGGTCTACCGTGCGGTCGGTTACCTCTCGGACAACCTGCCCGGCATCCCGTTCGACTCGCAGGCCGGGGTCATCCCCAACGAGGCCGGACGCGTGTTCGACGAGGGTGAGCAGCTCACCGGCGTCTACACCACCGGTTGGGTCAAGCGTGGTCCGGTCGGTCTCATCGGCCACACCAAGGGCGACGCCAACGAGACCGTCGACTGCATCCTCAAGGACATGGAGGCCGAGAAGCTGCTCGAGCCCGCCGCTCCGGGCGAGGGCGCCATCATCGAGCTGCTCGAGTCGAAGAACATCCCGTTCACCACGTGGGACGGTTGGTACCGCCTCGACGAGCACGAGCGCGCACTCGGTGCCGCCGAGGGCCGCGAGCGCGTGAAGGTCGTCGAGCGTGAGGACATGCTCGCCGCGTCGGAGCCCCACAAGGTGGCGCGTCCGTCGGCCTGAGACGACCTCTGGAGATCGACGACGAGGGGCGACCGGTTCTCTCACCGGTCGCCCCTCGTCGTCTGTTCTCTACGGACTCAGCGCCCGGGGATGGTGGGCACTCCCTTGACCGTGTTGCCGCCGCCGGTCAGCGCGGACGCCGACGCGGACGAGCCCGTGCCGAACCGGTCGAACGGGTTGTCGATGCGTCGCACGTTCCACCAGAAGCCGACGTTGTCGGTCAGGTTCTCGGCGTAGTCGGAGATCGCGTACCCGGAGATCGACGACGGGAAGCAGCCGAACCAGGTGGTCTTGATCAGCAGGGATTCGTTCTTCTTCAGCAGCGGCTTGAACTTGGTCGCGCCGCCGGTCTCCTGCAGGGTGACGTTGCGGAATTCGCCGTCACGCGCGGTGACACGCATGAACCGGGTCATGCTCCACGCCTGGTTCCACGGGGTACCCGGGGCTCCGAACTGGCAGTAGACCCCACCCGTCATCTGCAGGTTGGGGACGGCGGCCTGCGCGGGCGCGGCACCCACGAGTGTGCCCGCCGCGATGCTTCCCGCAGCCAACACTCCGACAACGGCCCGTTTGAATGACTTCATCGATCCTCCTGTTTTCAGAACCCTCGAAACACTGGGCATATCGATCCGAGCTCATCGCAGTGTTACCGAAGACACAGCCTCCACTAACTCCGGTGCGGTCTTTCGTTACCCGAACGACATCCACGGTGCCGCGCCGCGAGAGTCGCCGACCAGCGTTGGTAAGGTAACCCTTCGTGCGCCGCTCCCTTCGTGTTCTCGGCATTCCCGTGCTGGTCGCGGCTCTGGTGGGGCTGGTCGTGGCCTCCGTGCTGTTCGGTACCCGCCCCGTCCCGCTCGACGAGGTGTGGACGAGTTTCGCCGCCGGGATCACCGAGGTCTGGGCCGCCCTCCTCGATCTCCGGCTGCCGGAGATCACCAAGGACACCGACGTCGACGGCATCGTCTGGGATCTCCGCGTCCCGCGAACCCTGCTCGGATTGTTCGCCGGTCTGGCCGTCGGCGCCGCCGGTGCCATCACCCAGGGACACACGCGCAACCCCATCGCCGATCCCGGCATGCTCGGCGTCAACGCGGGAGCCGCGTGCGCGGTCGTGGCCGGGATCTACCTGCTCGGGATCACCAGCCCCGTCGCCTTCATGTTCTTCGGACTGCTCGGCGCGATCATCGCCGCGACCGTCGTCTTCGGGCTGTCGGCACTGAGCGGCTCGAGTCCGCTGACCCTGATCCTCGCCGGAACGGGACTGACGGCGATGCTCACCGCGATCACATCATCGATCGTGCTCGTCGACACCAACTCGCTCGACCAGTGGCGATTCTGGAGCGTCGGTTCGACCGCCGGCCGTGGCATCGACGTGTTCTGGGCGAGCCTGCCGTTCATCAGCGTCGGACTCGTGTTCGCGCTGGCGAGCGGCTTCTTCCTGAATGTCCTGAGCCTCGGCGACGACATGACCAAGGCCCTGGGCTCGCGGGTGATCCTCATCCGCGCGCTCGGCATCCTGACGATCACCCTGCTGATCGGCGCCGCCACCGCGGCCTGCGGGCCCATCGTGTTCCTCGGGCTCGTGGTACCGCACATCGCGCGTGCGTTCGTCGGCGCCGACTATCGCTGGATCATCCCGTACTCGGCGCTGCTCGGCGGGATACTCCTCGTCGGCTGCGACATCCTCGGCCGCGTCGTCGCGCGTCCCGGTGAGGTCCAGGTGGGCGTCATGCTGGCCCTGGTCGGCGCTCCGTTCCTGATCTTCCTGGTCCGTCGGCAGAGGTTGGCAACCGTATGAACTCATCCGACGTGAAGACGCCCGAGCCCCGTGCTCGTGGCCTCGCAGCACGTACGCGCAGCCTCGCCCCGCATCCCGGGGGTTACCGCCTCGCGATCGAGCCGGTGTCGTTCGTCGTGCGTCCGCGCATGCTGGTCGTCGCGCTCGTCTCGGCGGCACTCGCGGTGGTGCTGTTCCTGACCAGCGTCGGGGTCAGCGACTTCCCGCTCACCCCGATCGACGTCGCGCGCATCTTGCTGGGCGGCGGCACCCGCATCGAGAACGTCGTCGTCTTCGACGTCGCGCTCCCCCGGGCCCTCGTCGGCCTGCTGGTGGGCATCGGGCTCGGGTTCTCCGGCTCCATCACCCAGCTGATCTCCCAGAATCCCCTCGCCACCCCGGACATCCTCGGCATCACCGCCGGTGCGAGCGCGGCGGCGGTCGCGGCCATCGCCTTCTCGAACACGAGCTGGGGCAGCTGGTTCGGCGACCTCGGCGTCCCGGCGTCGGCGATGATCGGCGCCCTCCTGACCGCGGCGCTCATGTACGTGCTCGCCTGGCCCGGCCGAAAGGCGAACAGCGGCATCAACCCGTTCCGCCTCGTGCTGATCGGCGTCGGCATGACCTGGATGTTGCAGGCGCTGACCAACTTCCTGCTCACCCGTGCCGACATCCGCGACGTCGGGCGTGCCCAGGTGTGGCTGGTCGGCTCGGTCGCCAACGTGGGCTGGTCCAATGTCTGGCCGGTGGTCGGTGGGGTCGTCTTCGGGATCGTGGTGATCGTCGTGTTCTCGCGGCAGATCGGCATGCTCAGCCTCGGACCGGATCTCGCACGCGGACTCGGCGTCCGGACCGGCGCGGTGTCCACGACACTGCTGCTGACCGCGGTCCTGGTCAGTGCGCTGTGTGTGTCCGCCGCCGGACCGATCGCCTTCGTCGCGTTGCTCGCCCCACAGATCGCGCTGCGGCTGGCCCGCACCGCGGTTCCGACGCCGTTGTTGTCCGGCCTGGTCGGTGCGTCCCTCGTGCTCGGCGGAGATCTGTTGTGCCGCACTGTGCTGCCCGGCGGCCTACCCGTCGGCATAGTCACCGCCGCGATCGGCGGACCGTTCCTCATCTACCTGATGATCGCGATGTCCCGGAAGGCGACCGTATGACCATCTCCCCCACCGAGAACGCCCCGCAGACGACGGCCCGGCTTCGCGGCAGCGGACTCACCGTCGGCTACGACCAGCGAGTGGTGATCGACGGTCTCGACATCGACATCCCCGACGGTCGGGTCACGACCATCATCGGCTCCAACGGCTGCGGCAAGTCGACGCTCCTGCGATGCCTCGCCCGGTTGCTGCCGCCAAAGGCGGGCACCGTGTTCCTCGACGGCGAGGACATCGCGCACGTGCGGCCCAAGCAGGTCGCCCGGACCCTGGCGATCCTGCCCCAGAACCCGGTGGCGCCCGAGGGTCTCACCGTCGCCGACCTGGTCGGTCGGGGCCGGCATCCGCATCAGCGGTGGTACCAGCAGGCGACCGCCGCCGACGAGGCCGCGGTGGCCGAGGCGATGGAGATGACCGACACCCTCGAACTCGCCGACCGTACCCTCGACGCGCTCTCCGGCGGTCAGCGCCAGCGGGTCTGGATCGCGCTCACGCTCGCGCAGGGCACCGACCTCATCCTGCTCGACGAGCCGACCACCTATCTCGACCTCGCACACTCGATCGACGTCCTCGACCTGGTCCGTCGTCTCCGCGACGATCACGGCAAGACCGTGGTCATGGTCCTTCACGACCTCAATCTCGCGGCCCGCTACAGCGATTCACTGGTGGTCATGAAGAACGGCGCCATCGTCACCACGGGCGCCCCGGCCCAGGTCATCGACGCCGAGATGCTCGACGAAGCCTTCGGCCTGCGAGCACATGTGATGACGGACCCGATCTCGGGCGGACCGCTGATCGTGCCGCTCGGCGCGCACACGCGTACCTTCTAGGCGCCCGAATCCCGTTCGCGGGAAGCGTCGTTGGCGAGCATCTGTTCCCGCAGCGAGTCGTAGACGGGCGGGGTCCCGGAGAGATGTGCCACGAGCACGGCCGCCGCGGTCGCGGCGAGCATGGGGACCGCCACCGTCGTCGTCGCGCTCATCTCCATCACGACGACCATGCCGGTGAGCGGCGCCCGGACCACCGCACCGAACAGTGCGGCCATGCCCGCGAGCACCAGGGCGTCGCGCAGCGTCGAATCCGGTTGCGGGATCACGGCGTCGAGGCCCGCGGCGAACAGGACACCCCACAGCGCACCGAGCGCGAGCATCGGGGCGAACAGACCTCCCGGTGTGCCCGCGGCATAGGACAGCGGTCCGGCGACGAACCGAACGATGAACAGTGCGGCGACCACCGGCAGGACCACCGAGCCGTCGAAGATCTGTTGCGCCAGGTTGTCTCCGCCCCCGGCGGCATCGGTGTCGACGGCCATCAGCCCGCCGACGATCGCACCGATGATCGCGGCCTTCGCGATCGCCGGGACGCGGGTGATCCCGCGTACCCCCTGGATCGCGCCGAGAACCGCTCTCCCGTAGGCGATCCCGACGAGGCCACTGAGCAGACCGAAGACCACGAACACCGGCAGCAGGGTGATCGAGGGTGGGGCCACCACGCCGACGAGGAAGTCGGGCCGGTCGCCGAGGATCACGTGACCGCAGGCCACCGCAGCAGCGACTGCGAGGATGGTCGGTATGACCACCCGCAGCCGGAATGAGTGCGTCACCTCCTCGAGCGCGAAGAGCGCGCCACCCACCGGCGCGGTGAAGGCGACCGCGAGGCCGGCCCCGCTGAGGGAGGTCTGCATGACGCGGAGGTCGAATTGGTCGAGTCCGGCACGGCGTCCGGTCTCGGAGCCGACGGCGGCACCCATGTGCACGGTCGGGCCCTCTCGCCCGAGGATGAGACCCGAACCGATCGCGGCCAGTCCACCGAAGAATCGTGCGGGGATGACACGTAGCGGCGCCGGCTCCGCCTCACCACGTTCGACGGCCTCCACATGCTGGATGCCGCTACCCGCCGCGGTCGGCACCAGGTGCGAGACGAGCGCCCCGAAGGCCGCGCCCGCGGCTGTCACCGCGACCGGGATGAACCATCCCGGGGCGCCGAGACCGTCCGCCCAGTCCAGCATCTCGAACCGCCACCGGTTGAGATGGTCGAGGCACCACCGGAAAGCCCCGCCGAGGACGCCGGTCACGCAGCCGGCGAGGACAGCGAGCACGCACAACCGCACCAGGCCCTGGTTGTCGGTCGTCGGCGAGGTCACAGAAGGAAGTTACCGTGCACCACGCCCCCAGCCGGTACTTCCGAACGGCAGATTCGTGTCACCGAGGCCAATCGGGGTCAGACGGGCTGAATCAGCCGCCCCTGCACCACGAGTGACGCGTTCTGCTTCAGCCGCCGGACACGGATGCTGACCGAGTAGCCAAGAATCCCTTCCATCGCACCGATTCTGGTGCGCAGATAGCGGTAGAAATCGTCGGCGTTCCGGCAGATCACCGAGACCATGAGGTTGTGTTCGCCGCTGATCGCGGCCGCGAACGCCACCTCGTCGTGCGCGGCGACCGCCTCACCCACCGCATCGATCGCGCCCGGCGACACCTCGAGCCACAGTGTGGCACTCAGATCGAAACCCAGTCGCTCGGGCAGGATCTCGACGTCGTACTGCAGTGCGCCGCCCTGCTCCAGCGTCCGCAACCGTCGACGCACACGCCCCACCGTCCACCCGCAGACACGTGCCAGCTCCCGATGCGGCAGACGGCCGTCCTGTGTCAGCGCGGCGATGAGCGGCGCGTCGTCGTCGGTCAGGCGCGCGTTCTCGACGGCCCCGCCGTCGACCGCCTCCTCCTCGACACCGGCGGCACCGGAGGCCGCCGCGGCCACCAGCGCCCGGGACTCCTCCGGCAGGCACCCGCCGAAACCGGTCCACTTCGACGCCGAACCCGGGTTGAATGCGTGCAACAGGAGATCGACGCGAAGGTCGAGGACCGCCGCACGCGACGGCAGCGCCGCCAGCAGCGCATCGTCGCCGACGGCCACGATCGGTGCCCGGACGATGCAGACGATCTCGGTTCCGCCGGAGACGACGTAGGCGAAGACCACATCTCGGCGCCGAGCGAGGGACGCGGCGAGCGGTTCCAGCCGGTCCGGACGGCACCGAACGCGCACCACCCACTCCGCATCGCCACGCACCGCCGGCCGGACGACGCCGACGACTCTGGTCACCCCGGCGCGACGCAGGGCCTGATACCGCCTCGCCGCGGTCTGCTCGGAGATCCCGGCGACCTCGCCGAGCAGGCGGAACGATGCCCGCGGATAGACCTGGAGAGCGCGGAGGATTGTTCCGTCGGTGTCGTCCATCATGGAGGAATACTACGCGTGATCATTACCTCAACCGACAAATGTTCCGCACAGAGTGATCCGGCTGCCGTTTTTGTACACGTGCACCGGACAATTGGGTTCTGCGCTTCATCGCGCGGCAACCATCGCATCGCCGAGGCCCCTCCCGAGACGACGACCCGTGGTCGCGTCCGATCACCGGGCCGTGCCCGGTCACCCCCGACATCGAAAGCGAGAGTGCGTGACCACCACGTCCACCACCCTTCCCGCTCCCCCGGAGCACCGGACGGCCACCATCGTGATGGCCTGCCTCGGCGTCTTCGTGGCCTACCTGCCCATCACCAGCGTCGCGGTCAGCCTGCCGGCGATCGGCAACGCCCTCGGCGCATCGACAGCGCAGCTGTCCTGGGTGCAGGACGCCTTCGTGCTGCCGATGGCGGCATTCATCCTGACCGCCGGCGTCTTCGGCGACGTCCACGGCCGCCGCAAGGTCTATCTGACCGGTCTCGTGCTGTCCACCCTTGGTGCCGTCGTCGCGCTCTCCGCGCAGTCGATCGAGTTCGTGTGGGTCGGACAGGCCCTGGCGGGCACCGGTGCCGCCGCGCTGCTGCCGACGACCCTTGCGCTCATCAGCCACGCGGTCCCCGACTTCCGTGAACGCGGAAAGTTCATCGGCATCTGGGCCTCGTCGCTGATGCTGGCGCTCACCGTGGGTCCGCTGATCGCCGGACCGGTGGCCGAGAACATGGGCTGGCGCTTCATCTACGTGCTGCCCATCCCGTTCGCCGTCGCCGCCTTCGCGATCGCCCTGACGGCGCTTCCGGAGTCGCGTGCCCCGCACACCCGACGTCTCGACTGGCCCGGTCAGGTGACCGCGGCCGTCGCGGTCACCGCACTGGTCTTCGGCGTGATCGAGGCCGGCGTCAACGGACCGGGCGACCCCCGCGTGATCACCGCCCTGATCATCGCGGTTCTCTCAGGTGCGGCCTTCGTTGCGGTCGAGCGCCGTTCGGACAGCCCGATGCTCGACCTCGCACTGTTCCGCAGCCGCGCCTTCACCGTCACCACGCTGATCGCGATGATCAGCTTCCTGTCGCTGATCGGCTTCATCTTCGTGCTCAGCATGTACTTCGGCATGGTGCAGCAGCTCGGCACCATCGAGGCCGGCTGGCGCCTCGCGCTGATGAACGGCGCATCCATGATCGTGGGTGCGCTCGCGGGCAAGATGATGCACCAGGTTCAGGCGCGTTTCCTGATCGGCGGCGGTCTGGCCGCGGTCGCGGCGGCGCAGTTCGCGCTGCTCACCATCGATGCCGGCACCTCGTTCGCCGCGATCGGGTGGCGCCTGGTCGTCCTCGGCCTGGGTATGGGCTTCGTGATGGCCCCGATGACCGCGACCGCGGTCTCCGCGGTGCCCTATCGGCTTGCGGGCATGGCGGCGGCCGGCAACAACGCCTTCCGTCAGGTCGGCGGCGCGCTCGGTCCGGCCGTCCTCGGCGCCCTGCTCACCGCGGGCGCGGTGGACTCGCTGCCCGGGCAGCTCGCCGACGCGGGTGTCGACGGCGAGATGCGCGAGCGCGTCGTCGACGCGGTGGACGGTCAGGGCCTCGGTGCGGTGACAGGTCTCGATCTCGGCGCGGACACCCCGACTGTCATGAACGCCGTGGGCGACGCCTTCCTCGACGGTATGCAGCTGTGCCTGATCTTCTCGGGCATCCTCACTGCGGCAGCCGCCGTGCTGTGCCTGGTGATGCTCAAGCCCGGGGCAGACGCCTCCCACTGATCACCGAGGACTTGCGGCAGCTGGTTCCGGATTCCGGAATCAACTGCCGCAATGTCGTTTTCGGGGGAGATCAGGTGAACGCTGCGGCGACGTCCGCCGCGCGTCGGAGCTGGTCGGGGTCCGAACTCGTCGGGATGAGCTGCACTTCGTCGGTGCCGACGTCGGCGAAGCGGCGCAGCACCTCCCCGAGTTCGGCCTCGGTACCCGACCACCCCGTTGTGGGTGCGATGGCGTCGACGAACTCCGTCGGAATCCAGTTCATGTAGTGGTGCAGGTGCCGGGTCACCTGCGCCCGAGGTGCGTCGCCCTCGCCGATGGCGAACCAGAACGACGTCGCGAGATGCGGTGCGGGACGCCCGGCTTCGGCCCATGCCGAACGCGCGACGTCGAACAGTTCGTTCTGCTTCGACGCGTCGAGATCGAGGGTGACCCCGGCGATGCCGTCGGCCCAGTCGACGGCGCTGCGGATCGTCTTGGGCCCGGTGGTCCCGACGTGCAGCGACGGACCGCCCTTGCGATGCGGCAGCGGTCCGACCGGAAGCACCGACTCGGTCAGCTTCTCGCCCGCCCAGACCCGTTTCATCGTCTCGGCACGTTCGGCGAGCTGCCGCATGGTCTGGGTGGACGGGTCGGCGCGGACGGCCCGGTAATCCTCGTGTCGGCCGCCGACCCCGAGCGCCACGGTGAGCCGGCCCTCCGACAGCATGTCTCCGGTGGCCAGCGCCTTCGCGAGCATGACCGGGTCGTGCAGCTGGGGCACGACGACGGTCATCACCAACGGCACGCGCCGGGTCCACGCGGCTGCCGCACCGAGGAACGTCAGGCATTCGGGGTTGTCGAACGCTATCCGCTCACCCCAGCACAGGGAGCTGAACGGGCCGTCGTCAATGGTGGTGGCCCATGAGTGGAGCGTTCCTGCGTCGAGGTCCGGCTCCATCACGGGCATCGTCATCCCGATGCGCACAGGCGCCATTCTGGCACGCGGAGGTCGCGCGTATCCCGTTCTCGGAGAACGGGCCTCACCAGACGAATGCGCCACCCGTCCAGATGCTGGTGGCGACGAGCGCGAAGAGCAGTTCGATGCCGATCGTCTTGGCCGCCGCCTTGAGTGCGGCCACCGCGCCGCGCCAAGCCAACTCGAGACTCTGGGTACGCACGAGTTCGGCGGCCACCGCACCCACGACGAAGCCGAGCAGCAGACCGATCACGGGCACGACGAAGAAACCGACGATCCCGACGAGACCGCCGACCACGACGGTCCGGTTCGGAATACCGTCCGTGCGCAACGACTTTCCGGCGACGAGGTATTTGATCACCTCGCCGACCACGAGCGCGAGGAGGGCCGCGGCGAACACCGACCAGGCCCAACCGCCCACGACGATCGCCCAGACGAGGAGCGCGGAGGCGATCAGCAGCGTTCCCGGCAGGATCGGGACGACGATCCCGACCAGACCGACGAAGATGACGGCCGCGACAAGCAGCTCACCCCAGAGCGGCACCTGTTCGACGCCCGGTCACTCGCCCGCGACGGGCGACCGGGGGGCCGGCTCGTCGGCGGGATCGCCGGTCTTCACCAGCGACGCCATGACCGGGGACTGTCCCGGGGCCGCCGGACGGGGAGGACCTGCGGGACGGGGTGCCCCGGGAGGTGCGATCGGCCGCTGACCTCCGGGACCTCCGGGTCCGGCGGAACCGCCGGCGGGTCGGGGAGCCGGACGCGGGCCGGGCGGCGGTACCGGCCGGCCGGGTGGCGGGACGGGACGACCGGGCGGCGGGACGGGACGACCGGGCGGGGTCCGGCGACCCCGGCGGAGGACCGACGGGCCCGGGCGGCGGGCCGGCGTGTCCGGGCTGGGGCCGGGACGGCGCGGCGGTGCGGGCGGGCCGGCGGCGGCAGAACCGTCGCCTTGCGGACGGCGGCCCGACCCGGCACGGGCAAGACCAGCGAGGCCGCACGCACGGCGCGCTCGCGGGCGGCGGGCACGTCGTCGGCGGTCGCGGTGACCACACCCATGCGCCGGCGATGGAAGCTCTCGGGCTTGCCGAACAGGCGGATGTCGGTCTCGGGCACCGCGAGTGCCGCGGCGACGTTCTCGAATCCGATGGCGGGCTGGTCGAGCTGTCCGTAGATCACCGCAGACGCGCCGGGCGACGCAAGGGTGACGTCGACGGGCAGGCCGAGGATCGCGCGGGCGTGCATCTCGAACTCCGACAGCCGCTGGGTCGCATGGTGACGAGACCGGTGTCGTGCGGACGCGGACTCACCTCGGAGAAGTAGACGTCGTCACCCTGGACAAACAATTCGACGCCGAAAACGCCACGGCCGGCGAGCTTTCCGTCACCGAGCGCGGTGGCGATGCGGGCCGCGATCGACGTCGCGGAGGCGTGCGCATCCGGACTCATCTCGTGCGGCTGCCAGCTCTCGACGTAGTCGCCGTTGATCTGCCGGTGACCGATGGGGGCACAGAAGTGCGACGTCAGCAACCCGGTTCGCGGGTCGATCGCGCGCACCGTGAGAAGCGTTATCTCATAGTCGAATTCGATGAATCCCTCGACGATGACGCGGTTGCCCTGAACGCGGCCGCCGGTGTTCGCGGTCTCCCACGCCGACGCGACGTCGTCGGGTCCGCGCAGGACCGACTGCCCTTTGCCGGAGGAGGACATCACCGGCTTCACGACGCACGGGAAGCCGATCTGCCGGGCGGCGACCGTCAGTTCCTCGAGGGTGTCGGCGAAGAGATACGGAGACGTCGGGAGGCCGAGTTCCTCGTCGGCGAGGCGTCGGATGCCCTCGCGGTTCATCGTGGCGACGACGGCACTCGCGGTCGGGATGACCTCGGCGAGGCCCCGCTCGGCGACATCGACGAGGGCCTCCGTCGCGATGGCCTCGATCTCCGGCACCACATAGGCGGGCCGGTGCTTGTCGATGACGGCGAGCAGCGCCTCCGGGTCGGTCATGTCGATGACCTCCGCGTGGTGCGCGACCTGCTGGCCGGGCGCGTTGGCGTAGCGATCCACGGCGACGACCTCGACGCCGAGACGCTGGAACGCGATCACGACCTCTTTGCCGAGTTCGCCCGCACCGAGCACCATCACCTTGGTCGCCGTCGGACTCAGCGGCGTGCCGATGACATCCGGCGGGCCGATCGTCGGCGCCGGCTGATCCGCGCTGGTCGCGCTCTCGCTGTTCGACGTCATTCCCAAATCCTACTTGTCGTCGGTCCGGGTTCGGCCACGGTGACACCCGGTTGCGCGGTGTCGTGGTGCGGCTCTCAACCGATGACCTCGTGCACGTAACACCACCTCCAGCTCTCGCCTGGTTCGGCGGACCGCATGACCGGATGGGAGGTGTCGTGGAAGTGCGCGGTCGCATGCCGGCGCGGACTGGAGTCGCAGCACCCGATGTACCCGCATCGCAGGCACATCCGCAGGTGCGCCCAATGATCCTCCCCGATCGCCACGCAGCCCTCGCAGCCGAGCTTCTCGCCCGCCGCGGGTTCCGGCACGGGTATCGATTCACCCGCGACCGCGGCCAGCTCGGGGCAGCGCGCGGACGGAACCGACGCGTCGTCGGCGTCGGGTGCCGGCCCCGACGAGGCGTCGCCGCGGGACGAGGATCGACGGAAGATCTGCATGTTCACCATTATCAACGGCGCCTGTCGCGATTACAGTCGCTCGGATGAGTGCATCGCTTCTGGTCATCGCGGTCGTCGCGTTGGCGGTCGCCGCACTCTGCCGTCGCCATGGGCTGTCCTCGCCACTGATCCTGGTCACCGTCGGCCTGGCCATCGGCTGGATTCCCGGTCTGCCGACGCCCGAGCTGAACCCCGAACTCGTGCTCTTCCTCATCCTGCCGCCGCTCCTGTACTCCGCCGCCCAGGAGAGCTCCTACCAGGCGATCCGAGCACGCTGGCGAGGGATCGCGGCACTCGCCGTGGGTCTGCCACTCGTGACGACGGTCGTCGTCGGGTTCGTGGCCCATCTGACCGTCCCCAACCTCCCACTGTCCGCGGCACTCGTGCTCGGAGCCGTGGTCGCTCCTCCGGACGCGGTGTCGGCGCAGGCGATCGGCCGTCGCCTCGGACTCCCGCGGCCGGTCATGACGCTCCTCGGCGGGGAGAGTCTCCTCAACGACGCCACGGCGCTGACCGCGTTCCGGATCGCCCTCGCCGCCGCCATCGGCCTGACCGCCTCACTGAGCGAGGGCTTGCTGACCTTCGCCGTCGCGGCGGTCGGCGGACTCGTGGTCGGGCTCCTCTTCGGCGTGGCCGTCTCGTGGGTGCGGATCTGGTTGACCGACCCTCCGATGGAGACCGCGATCGGGATCATGGTGCCGTTCGCCACCTATTTCGTCGCGGAACAACTGCACTGCTCGGGCGTGATCGGCGTGGTCACCGCCGGACTGTTCCTCGGTCAGCGTTCGGTCCGCCTCGGCTATGCCACCCGACTCCAGGACGAAGCGGTGCGCAAGTCCATCGACGTCATCCTCGAATCGTTCGTCTTCCTGCTCATCGGCGTCCAGATGCCGTTCATCATCGAGGGTGTCGAAGGTGAATCGTGGGTTCAGGTCGCCATCGACGCGGCCGCGGTGCTCACCGCCACGATCGTCATCCGGTTCCTCTGGGTCTACCCGGCGGCCTACTTGCCGGGTGTCATCTTCCGCGGAAGACTCGGCCCCGATCCGCGCCCGACGCCGGCCTCCGTCTTCGTCGTCTCCTGGGCGGGGATGCGCGGAGTGGTCTCGCTCGCCGCCGCCTTCGGCATCCCGTTGACGACCCAATCCGGCGAACCCTTCCCGGCGCGCGCCGAGATCCTGCTCCTGACGTTCGTGGTCGTGGTCGGCACCCTCCTGATCCAGGGCACCACCCTGCCCTGGGTGATCCGGAAGCTCGGCGTCACCGGCGACGAGCGCGCGCAGGATCGTCTCGCCTACGCCGCCGCCCAGGACCGGGCCTCACGGGAGGCGGAGCATCGACTCGAGGAGATCGCCGCCGGCCTCGCCGACGACGATCCCAGGCGGATGCAGGTGGTCCTCATGCGCAAGTGGATCACCTCTCAGCGCGATGTGGCGTGGGAGGAACTCGGCCGTGGCCCCGAGACGATCGGCGAGAGCCCCACCGCCGCCGGCTCCCGGATCCGCACCGAACTCCTGCACCTGCAACGCAAGGTCTTCATCGCCGAACGCGACGCCGGCCGCATCGACGACGAGGTCCTCCGAATCGCACTGCGCCGCCTGGACTTCGCCGAGGGACAGGGCGACCGCGGCGTCTGACTCTGCTCCGTGAGCAGCCCGGAGCCTGCGGAGGGCGTATCGAAGGGTCATCCGTCCGAACGATGGCGGGGAGTTCTACCCATGTTGCAGACGAAAACTCTGCTCTAGCTTCGGTTCTCATGACAGCAACGCACATCCGCCTGATTACGGCCGGCGCAACACTCGTCCTCGCCGCCGGCGCACTCGCCGTCGGCACCTCCACGGCCACCGCGGCCCCGGTCACACCGTCGTGCGACGCCGATCAGTACACCGTCACCTCGGTCGTGACCGCGAAGTCGGCGGCGACCATCTGCCAGTGGGGCAACGGTGACCTCGAATACCGTGGCGTCGCACGCAGCTCCGGCAACACCCTGTGCATCCCCGTCTCCGGGGTGTTCGAGCAGGAGAACGGCAGCGGCCGTTACTACTACGTCGCCTACAACAACGGGTACAAGTACTCGGTCTTCGACGGGCTCGGCCTGAGCATCGTCGGCCCCGACGGCATCCTCATCAGCTCCGAAGACGCCATCTGAGCACCTAACCGGTCTCGGTCTCCGCGGTCGCTTTCTCCCTGGCCGCCGTCTTCTTCCCGGTCGTCTTCTCCGCGGTCGCCGTGTCCTCCCCCGCGGCGGCCGCGTAGACAACCGTCTCGGCCGTCCGGCCGCGCAACGGCAGGGTCTCCTGCTGCGTCCAGCGACGGGCCTCGGCGGGGTCGGCGGCCTCGACCGCGCGCCCCGATGCCAGCGGACTCGACGGGTCGCGTTTGGCGAGTTCGGATAGCCGCGCACTCTCGTTCACCGGGTCGCCGATCACCGTGTACTCGAAACGTTCGATGGCGCCGACGTTTCCGGCAACGACGGTCCCGTAACTCACCCCGACCCCCGCGGACAGTTCGGGCACCTCGACCGCGAGGTCGGCGACGATGCGCCGCGCGGCCGCGAGTGCCGCGCCGGCCGGGTCGTCGAGTTCGATGGGTGCGCCGAAGATCGCCAGGACCGCGTCGCCCTCGAACTTGTTGACGAGCCCGTCCTTGTCCTCGACGGCCCGGACGATGACGGCGAAGAACTTGTTGAGGATCTCCACGACCTCGGTCGGACGGCGTTGCGCGGCAAGGGTCGTCGAGCCGATCACGTCGACGAAGAGGGCGGCGGCCACCCGCTCGGTACCGCCGAGTTCGGGGTCCGACGACAACGCCGCTTCCGCGACCTCGCGGCCGACGTGACGCCCGAACAGGTCGCGCATCCGTTCCCGTTCGCGCAGCCCAGACACCATCGAGTTGAAACCCACCTGCAGGTCACCGAGTTCGGTGCCGTCGTAGACGACGAGGTCGCGTTCTCGAGATCGCCGGAGGTCACGCGGTTCATCCCGGAACGCACCGAGCCGATCGGCCCGGTGATGCTCATCGACGAGAGCAGGGTCAGCAGAAGACCGGTGAACAGGGCGGTGAGGCCCAGGACCGTCACCCCGATGAAGAGATCGAGCTTGGACGTCTCGTCGCGCCCCACCCCGAACGCCACGACCAGCAGGATGCCGATGATCGGGATCGCCGAACCGACCATCCACGACACCACCGCCCGTGACTTCACACCGGTGCGCTTACGGCGGTGGAATCCGGCCGAGATCAGTTCGGCCACAATGGGCCGCAGGGTGAAGTCGATGAAGAGGTAGGAGATCCCCACCACCACGACGCCGCTCATGCCGACGACGAAGAGCGTCTTGGGGATCAGCTGCGGGTCGACGACGCCGTACATGATCGTCAGCATCACCGTGGCGCCCGCCCAGAGCAGGCCCTGCACCAGCGACAGCCGCCACGGCAGGCGCATCGTCCGGCGTGCGTCGCGCTTGGTCGGGGCCTCGTCCCGGATGGCCCACCGGAGGTTCCGGACGCCCACCAGGGTGCCCCAACCGATCCCGATCACGAACGCGCCGAGGATGTACACGGGTACGGCGATGTAGTTCACCCACCACAGTTCGGCGGTGAAGACCGTCGGTTGCGGGATGCCCACGGCGGCCAGGGCGGTCGCGACGACCGCGCCGAAGATGTTCGCCACCACGATCGAGGACGTCAGCAGCGTCTGGATACGGACACGCTGCTTGACCCCGCTCTCCTCGACCGAGCCGAGCAGAATCGACCCGTAGTCGCGGCTCCCCCGCCTCGAACGCATGCCCAAGCTAATCACGACGACCGCGTCGATCGCCCGTCTCTGGCCCCGCCGATTCGGGACGAACCGGACGATCGACGGACGCGACCTGCGTCAACGCCCTAACCTGAACCGAGATCATCGTCATCCACGGCTCGCCGAAAGCAGCGCCATGACCGCATCCGATGTCCCGACCCGCCCTGCTCCGGTCGACATGTCCCGCAACCCGTTCCTCACCGGCGTCTTCGCCCCGCAGCGCGACGAGGTGGACGCCGTCGACCTACCGGTGAGCGGCGAGATCCCGGCCGACCTGCGGGGCAGCTACCTGCGGAACGGGCCCAACATGCGCTTCGACCCGATCGGTTCGTATGTCTATCCGATCGACGGGGACGCGATGGTGCATCGCATCAGCCTCGACGGCGGCCGCGCGTCGTATCGCAACCGCTTCGTCCGCACCCCGATGGTGCTCACGGAAGAGGCTGCCGGACATGCCATCTGGTCGGGTATCACCGACGGTTACACACCGTCGGCGGCGAAGGTCGGCGACGAGCTGGCGGGGACGACCCGCGAGCTGCCCGACATCAACATCGTGCGGCACGGCGGGCGGCTGCTGGCGATGGCCGAGGCCGACCGGCCCTATCAGCTCGCTCCCGAGGATCTCGCGACGCTGGCCCGCACCGACTGTGACGGTGCGATGTTCGTCGGCAGCACCGCGCACCCGAAGATCGATCCGTCGACCGGGGAGATGGTGCTGTTCAACTACGTACTCGAGGCGCCGTACCTGACCTGGGCCGTCGTCGGCCCGGACGGCCGGGCGATCCGCACACCGACCCCGGTCGACGGCATCGACGCCCCGATCATGATCCACGACATGGCACTGACCAGCCGGTACGTCGTGCTGTTCGTGTGCCCGCTGATCTTCGATATCGAGTCGGTGATGAGCGGCGGGTCGTTGTTGTCGTGGCAACCCCGGCGCGGGACCCGCATCGCGCTGATCCCGCGGGACGGCACGGCGGTGCGCTGGATCGACGCCGACCCGTTCTGGGTCTGGCACTTCGCCAACGCCTTCGACAATCCCGACGGTTCGGTCACCGTCGACTACGTGGAATGGACCTACCCCGGCGGGTTCTCCGACCAGCCCACACCAGCGGCGTCGTCCCTGACGCGAGCGGTGATCCGTCCCGACGCCGGGATCACCAAGACCGTCCTGAACAGCTCGGAACCGGACATGGAGTTCCCGCGCATCGACGACCGGATGCTGACGCGGGAACATCACCGCATCGCCAGCGTCGCGAAGGGCCCCAGAGACAGCGGTGATCTCGACAGCCTGTGGTTCCACGACCTCGCAGCCGGGACGGAGACGGTCTGGACCCCGGGTGCCGCGATCGGTGAACCGATCTACATCCCGGGCGCCGAACGCGACTACTGGGGTGCCATCGGCACCGACCCGACCGATATGACCTCGCACTTCTACCTGCTCAGCGCCGACGCGCCGCAGGACGGCCCGATCGCCACCGTGGACCTACCGATCCGCGTTCCCGCCGGACTGCACGGGGCGTGGCTGCCGGACCCTTCGTGACGCCCCTTCGCAAGCTCCGGGGCTCCTCAGGGATCGGATGGGTTGCTTCCTGATCCCGAAAGAACGCGAGCACCCGGCTCCGCTACCTGACCCCCGAACCTCAACTCGACCGGCAGACGTCGATCGAAGTCTGCAGGTCGGGTTGACGTCGACCGGTGGTTGGGTGAGCGACGGTGTCTCACCGGGCCTTCGAGGCAGGTCGCTTGCGCTCCTCGCACCTCAGGCAGCGGGCCTGGGTGCGTCGCGCTCTTTCCCATCAGGCAGAGGAGCTGGGTGCGTTGCGCTCTTTCGGATCAGGAAGCGACAGGTCAGACGATCGCGCGACGCACGATCGTCTGCTCGCGCCCCGGACCGACGCCGATACACGAGATGTGGGCGCCGGAGAGCTCTTCGAGCCGAAGGATGTAGTTCTGCGCGTTCGGCGGCAGTTCCTCGAAGGTCTTGCACTGGGAGATGTCCTCCCACCAGCCGGGCATCTCCTCATAGATGGGCTTGGCGTGGTGGAACCCGGTCTGGGTCATCGGCATGTCCTCGATGCGCTCGCCGTCCACCTCGTAGGCGACGCAGATCGGGATCGTGTCGATGCTGGACAGCACGTCGAGCTTGGTGAGGAAGTAGTCGGTGATGCCGTTGACGCGGGTGGCGTAGCGGGCGATCACGGCGTCGAACCAGCCGCAACGGCGCGCGCGGCCGGTGGTGACGCCGACCTCGCCGCCGGTCTTCGCCAGGTAGGCACCCCACTCGTCGAACAGCTCGGTCGGGAACGGGCCCGAGCCGACGCGCGTGGTGTAGGCCTTCAGGATGCCGAGGACCGTGGTGATCTTGTTGGGGCCGATGCCCGCGCCCACGGCGGCGCCGCCGGCGGTCGGGTTCGACGAGGTCACGTACGGGTAGGTGCCGTGGTCGACATCGAGCAGCGTGCCCTGCGAACCCTCGAGGAGCACGGTCTCGCCGCGCTCGAGGGCCTGGTTGAGAAGCAGGCGGGTGTCGGCGATGCGATGTTTGAAGCCTTCGGCCTGACCGAGGACCTCGTCGACGACCTGCGCCGGGTCGAGGGCCTTGCGGTTGTAGATCTTGACCAGGATCTGGTTCTTCAGCTCGAGGGCAGCCTCGACCTTCTGCGTGAGGATCTTCTCGTCGAGCACATCGGCGACGCGCACACCCACGCGGGCGATCTTGTCCTGGTAGCAGGGGCCGATGCCGCGACCCGTGGTGCCGATCTTCTTGTTGCCGAGGAAGCGCTCGGTGACCTTGTCGATGGCCACGTGGTACGGCATCAGGAGGTGGGCGTCGGCCGAGATCAGCAGACCGGTGGTGTCGACGTCGCGGTCCTCGAGTCCGCCGAGTTCGGTGAGCAGCACACCCGGGTCGACGACGACGCCGTTGCCGATCACGTTCTGCACGCCGGGGGTCAGGATGCCGGACGGGATGAGGTGCAGGGCGAAGGTCTCACCGGACGGGAGTACGACGGTGTGGCCGGCGTTGTTGCCGCCCTGATACCGCACAACCCAGTTGATCTGGCCGCCGAGCAGGTCGGTGGCCTTCCCTTTGCCCTCGTCGCCCCACTGGGCGCCGATAAGCACGATCGCGGCCATGATTCAGGTACTCCTTCGTGTGGCGCGCTTGAACTGATCAGAACAAACCTCACCAACACTACTGTGTTCACGCCCCCGATACCCTATCCGCGTGTCTTTCGCCCTGATCACCCAAGCCGGTCGCGCCGACGACAAGAAGGCGATCCGCGCCGCCGTGGCCGACGCCCTGTCCGATTCCGCCGTCACGCGCCTCATCGTCGAACCTCGTGTGGCCGAACGCTTCGCACCCACCCTCGCCGAGGAGGCCGACACCTTCCTGGATCAGGTGGTCGCCGCCCTCATGACCTCCGAGCGGCTCGACGTGGAAGTGGCGTACGTCTCGGCGGAGGCGACCGCGGCGACACGCCGATACCGCCTTCCGCATGGGCCGGCCGCGCGTGAGCTCGCCGAGAACGGCACCGCGAGTCCGGTTCCCCTCATCCGCGACGACGCCGCGACGGTCATCTTCGGCAGCGCGCGCCACCTCGGCGCCGAGGGCGCCAAGCTACACGGCGAGTCCTACGTCGACAGCGAACGGCTCTTCGATGGCGAAGTCCGTTCGGTGCTCATCGAACCCACGCTCGACGCCCCCGGCCTGCGCGCCCAGGTCGAGCGATTCCTGCTGCCGGGCAAGTGGTTCGCCGGCCGCGCGGTGCAGACCGGCGGCACCAACATCGTGGTCGAACGTGAGGGCGTGGTGAACGAACGCGTGCTGAAGCGGTCGACGTTCTACCGCCACGTCACCGATCTGCTACTCGTCCGCCCCTGAACGAAAACCCCGTCAGCCGACCGGGATCGGCGCCGGCGTCGGGGTGGTCTGGTTGCCGGCGGCCTCGATCTGGGCGTCCTTGCCGGTCGTCAGGTGCAGGTCTTCGCGACGGATGAGCGACGTCGCCACGACGCTGATGACCGCGGTGAGCGCGAGATAGCCGGCGGCCAGCCACGGCGACCCGGAGGCTGCACCGATCAGTGCGGTCAGGATCAGCGGGGTCAGGCCCGAGGCGTAGATGCCGGAGAACTGGTAGACCACCGACAAACCGGTGTAGCGGACCCGGGTCGGGTACAGACTCGCGAACAGCGTGCCCTGCGCGCCGTAGAAGAGGGCGTGGATCACGCCGAACACGATCACGAGCGCGACGGTGAACCAGACCAGGTTCTCGGTGCCGAACAGGGCGAACACCGGATAGACCGACAGCCCGTAGGCGGTCATGCCGGCGAGGTAGACCGGTTTGGCGCCGTACCGGTCGGTGAGCTTCCCGGAGACCGGGAGGAGCACCGCCATCACGAGCGAGGCGATGGTCACGGCCACCAGGACCGGGACCTTCTCCATGTCGAGTTCGCTGGTCGCGTAAGCGATCGCGAACACGCCCCACGTGTTGAACGCCGACCCCTCACCCCAGCGTGCGAGCAGCCCCAGCACGGTGTTGCGGGTGTTCGGCGGGAGCACGACCTCCCGGATCGGCGCCGTCGACTTCTGCGCGAGTTCGGCGACCTCGGCGAAGGCCGGCGTCTCGTCGACCTTGAGCCGCACCACGAATCCGATGACCACGAGCACGATGCTCACGAGGAAGGCGATGCGCCAGCCGTACGTCAGGAACGCGTCGTCGTCGAGCGCGACCTGGAGCAGGGCGAACACACCCGTGCCGAGGGCGAGACCGAGGGCGAGCCCGACCTGCGGGATGCTGCCGAACAGCCCCCGCTTGCGATCGGGACTGTGCTCGACCGCGAGCAGCACGGCCCCGGCCCACTCGCCGCCCAGCGCGAAGCCCTGCACGATGCGCAGCAGGAGAAGGAGGATCGGGGCGACGACCCCCACGGCCTCCGCGGTCGGCAGCACACCCATGAGCGCAGTCGCGATGCCCATCATGACCATCGTGATCGCGAGGGTCCTCTTGCGGCCGATCCGGTCGCCGATGTGCCCGAAGATCACGCCACCGATCGGCCGGACGACGAAGCCGACCGCGAAGGTCGCGAACGACAGCAGGGTCCCGACGAAGGAACTCTGGTCCGGGAAGAACAACTGGTTGAACACCAGGCTCGCGGCGGTCGCGTAGAGAAAGAAGTCGTACCACTCGACCGTGGTGCCGAGGAGACTCGCGGCCACGACCGTGCGGAGTCGCTTGCGGCGCTCGGCGTCGGTCTCGTGAGCCGTCGGGGACGCGGAGGTCTGCAGAGAAGAGGCCATGACCGGCCCCACGGTATCGGCGACCCACCGTGCCTCGTCGACTACGAATCAGCGTGAGCGAAAACCGCCGCCCACTTGCGCGCCGACGGCGTGTGCCGTTCCGCGGAATCAGGACGCGAAGTAGTCGTCGAGGGTCACCATGCGCAGCTTTCGCTGACGGATGATGTCGACGAGCTTCGGATAGACCTTGGTGACGGGATCGTGGTTGGCGTGGCCGATCACGACGGTCTGCGGCCGGAAGTACTTGCGCGCGCACTGCACGAGGTACTTCTCGGTGATGAGGCCGGAGTCCGACAGTGAGCCGTACCAGAGCGTCGGCATGGTGTAGCCGAGGTCGGCGGCCACCGCGTCGACCGACGCGTTGTGATAACCGAAGGGCGGCCGGTAGTACGGCGTGCCGTCGACGCCGTACTGGTTCTTCAGGAACCGCTTGGTCCGGCCGAGTTCGTCGGCGATGCCCTTCGCCGAGAGCTCGGTGAGCGCCGGATGCGTCCAGGTGTGATTGCCGAGCTGGATCTGCCCGGATTCGACGAGCGGCCGCAGTTCCGCGCGGTGGTCGGTCCAGCCGTCGAACGATCCGGTGACGAAGAAGGTGAAGCGAGCGCCGGTGTCCTGGGCGAACTTCACGTAGGCGCCGATGACGTCGGAGCTGGCACCGTCGTCGACCGTGAGGGCGATGTGCCTGCCCTTGCCCGGCAGACCGGTGATCGGTGCGGCGGGCAGCGGGCGGCGCGTGCCCACCGCCGGGGGCAGCAAACCTGCCGGTGACAGCGACGGCGCGATCGAAGTGGGCACTGACGGGGTGGTCGGTGTGGGCGGGGTCGAGGGCGTGATCTCGGCGGCCGGGACCGGCGAGGCGCACCCCGTCATAGTGCTCGCGGTCAGGGCCCCCACCGTGCCAGCCGCGAGTATCGCGAGGAAGTCGCGTCGTTCCATGCGGCGAATTTAAGGCATAACCGACATTTTCGGCTCATCGACGCGGGCTCACCACGTCATCTCGTCACGACATCGTCCCTGATCGTCGTTGTCCACCTGAACCGTGGCGTGCTCGAGCCCGTGGCGCGCCAGGATCGCCTGCGCGGCGGGCAGCACCTCGGAGTTGGGCCGGGTGCTGCCCAGGTGCACGGTGGCGACGTCCATGCCGGTGGTCAGCGTCCAGACGTGCAGGTCGTGGACATCGTCGACGGTGGGGATTCCGGCGAGATCGGAGCGCAGGGACTCGACGTCGATGTGCGCCGGCGCCTGTTGGTTGAGGATGCGCAGCGCGTCGATCGCGAGCCGGAGCGCACGCGGCACCACCCACAGGGCGATGAGGACCGCGACCACGATGTCGGCATAGCCCCAGCCGGTGGTCAGCGCGACGATGCCGGCGATCAGGACCCCGACGCTGCCGACGGCGTCGGCCAGGACCTCGAGGTAGGCGCCGCGGACGGCGATGGACTCTTTCGCGTCGGCACGGAGCAGGAGCATCACGACGAGGTTCACCGCCAGGCCCAGCAGCGCCACGATGATCAGCGTCAGCCCGGGGACCTGGGGATCGTTGCCGATTCGTTCGATGGCCTCGATCAGGACGAAGGCCGCGACCCCGATGAGCAGGACCGCATTGGCGACGGCCGTGAACACCTCGGCCCGATGCCAGCCGAAGCTACGGGCGTCGGTGGTGCGGCCGTGACGACCCAGCAGCAGCGCGATCAGGCCCATGATCAGTGCGACGACGTCGGTGAGCATGTGCCCCGCGTCGGCGATCAGCGCGAGCGAGTTGACCAGGATGCCGGTGACGAGCTCCACGACGAAGAATCCGCCGATGAGCGCGACCGCCAGCACCATCGGCCACAGCCGCCGCTCCCCCGCGACGCCTGTCCCGGGGGTGTGGGAATGCGAGTGTGAATGACCCATGATGGCGGTCAATATATGCAGAAGTCTGCATATGAGGCAACACCGGCGCGCGTCAGCTCCGCAGGGTCGCCAGCGCCGAGGAGCGCCGCAGCCCGGCGATCATCAGCAGGTCGACGAGGAGGGAGCGGATCTCCGCGAGCAACGCGGCCTCGGAGAGATCGCTGTTCGCGGCCAGCTCGATGCGCGCCTTGCGGACGATGGACCGGACGACGCGGGCCGCCTCCACCGGATCGGGATCGTCGCCGGGATCGGCCATCATCATCGCCCGCAGGACCTCGAAGGCGCCCCCGATGTCGTCGATGATGTCGATCAGCGCCGGTTGCACCGTCTCCCCGCGCTGGGTGATGGCGAGCGATCGCCGCGCGATGATCCGCAGGTTGCGGACCGCATTGTCGATGGGATCGGCCGTGGCGACCAGCCGGTCCAGGCGGGTTCGAGAACTCCAGTACAACGGGGAGATCCGGGTGACCTCTCTGCCCCCGGACATGTCGGCCCGCATCATGTTGATCGCCGACTGGGTACCGCGTGCGGATTCGAGCGCGGCGGCGATCGTCTCCGCATCTCCGCTACGCAAACCCGCGGCGACCGACCGCGCCGCATCACGAACCGTGACGAGTACCCCCGCGGCATCCTCGCGCGCCCGTGCCGCGGGATTCACGGGAAAGAGTGCGCCCACCAGGATTCCGACGAGCCCACCGATCAACGCGTCGATGGCCCGGTGGAATCCGGCGACGCCGCCGGGCGGCAGGAGTGTCGCGACCAGGACGGCCGACGACGCCGCCTGCATCGGGATCAGCGGGCCGTCGTCGAGCAGCACGGCGAGTGCCATCGCCAGCACGACCACCACGATGATCTGCCAGGCACCCTCTCCGACAGCACCGATGAAGAGATCGCCGACGAGGATGCCGATCGCGACACCGCCGACGAGTTCGACCGACCTGCGCCAGCGCCGCCCGAGGCCCAACCCGAGTGAGATCACCGCGGCGATCGGCGCGAAGAACGGGTCCGGGTGATCGAACACGTGCATCGCGATCCACCACGCGAGGCCCGCGGCGAGTGCGCACTGGACGATCGGAACCAGGGAGACCCGGAGTCGACGGAGGCGTCGTTTCAGCGCACCGGGCAGGGAGTCGTAGACCCTGCGCGGGAACGAGTCGCTCGCGGCTGCCGACATTCGACGAGTCGCGGGTCGGTCAGACCAGGCCGAGCTCGGTGGCCGCCCTGGGATCGCTGTCGTTGAGGAGGTCGAGGCAACGCAGGTGCTCGTCCTCTTCGCCGATCAGTTCCGCGGCCCGGGCAAGGGCACCGACGCATCGCAGGAATCCGCGGTTGGGTTCGTGGCTCCACGGAACGGGACCGAAGCCCTTCCATCCGTGACGACGCAGCTGGTCGAGCCCGCGGTGGTAGCCGGTCCGCGCGTAGGCGTAGGCGGCGATGACGGCACCGGTGTCGCCGGCCTCGCCGGCTGCGGTCGAGGCTGCGAGCGCCGCCTCGGCGAGATACGCCCAGGCGATGGAGGCGGTGGGATGGGCGGCCGCGACCTCGGCCGGGACGGCCCCGTTGAGCAGGTCCGACTCGGCGTCGTCGTCGCCGGTGAGCAGAACCGGCTGCGGGCCGAGGAGATCTCCGAAAGACGTCATGTACCCATTCAAGCATCGAGCCCGCTCCTGTGACCGCATCGACCGAACGCCGTAGTGCTGGACCTGCCGACGATTCGCTAGGGTGAATGGCGCAATCGGTCCTGTCGCCGAGCTACTCGGTGGCCGGACCGAAACCATGCGATGGGCAGAATGCGGGGTGATCAGTCGATGGCTCGATCCGACAAGCCGAGAGCTGCTGTCACCAAAGCACTTTCGACGCTGCGCCAGGCCCGGGACGAACGTCGCTCACGGCGGAGCGGCCGACCGGGCGCCGGCGCCGGGCCCGCTGCGTCCGCTCCTGGTGGCGCGGACGCGGGTCGGGAGCTCACCGGCCGATCCGACGCAGGCCCCGGCGACACACCGGGCACCGCCCCGTCGAGGCCACCCGCAACGAAATCCGGCCAGAATTCCCGATCTCGTCCGGACATCGCGGACATCACCCCGGATACTGTTCCGACCGGCGACGACGCCGAGAACCAGAGCACCAGCAGAGAGGGCCACGAGCCAGCCGTGGACGATCCCACCCAGAACGACACCGCCGAGAACAAAGCCGACGACGCGGCAGACACCGGCACCGACGCTTCTGATGCCCAGACCCCCGCGAAGAAGGCCTCGGCCAAGGCTCCGAAGCCGAAGGGCGGGCGCGGGATCGACGGTGCGACCCAGATCATCAGCCGGGACAACCTGCCGTCGCTGGAGGATCTCGAGGATCTGGACTCGATCGATCCCCTCGGCACCGACGCCGCGGACACTCCCGATGCCGACACATCCGACGCCGAAAAAACCCCGGCCGAGCCGGAGAGCAAGCCCGCCCGCCTGGGTCCGAGCGACTCCAAGACCACCGTGATCCGCCGCGAGGATCTCCCCGACCCGAGCGAACTCGAAGATCTCGACGACATCGACGCGACCTCTGCGGCGCCCGAGCCGGCTGAGGCAGATGCCGAGGCAGATGCCGAGGAAGCCACCGAGCCGGTGGCCGATGAGCCTTCGGCGCTGGACGAGGCCGCCGAGCCGGCGGATGCCGAGGAGCCGGGCACGGACTCGGACGCGGTCGAGTCGGACTCGGCTGACGCCGAGTCGGAAACCGCCGAAGCCGCCGAGCCCGACGTCACCGACGAGTCCGGCGCGGGCGCAGCTGCCGCCGCCGTCGCGGCGGGCGCCGTGGGTGCGTCAGCCGCCGGTGCTGCCGTGGCCGGCGACGACGACGAGACCACGGGCGAGGATGTCACCGACCAGGCCGGCGCGGAAGCCGAGTCCGAGGATTCCGTCGCCGACGGCGAGGCCGAATCCGCCCCTGCGGCAGGCGAGGCCGAGGACACCGACGCCGAAGCCGAACAGGCTGCCGAGCCCGCCGACGAGGCCGCCATCGCGACCGAGGAGCCCTCCGACGCCACTGACGGGGTCGAGGCAGAGGAACCCGAAGCGGAGCACGAGCCGACCGAACCCGAGGGTGCGGAGTCCGAGGGTGCGGAGTCCGGGGGCGCGGAGTCCGGGGGCGCCGAAGTCGAAGAGGCCGAGGCCGGAGACGCAGGCACCACCGCGACCGACGACGAGGCACCGGCCGCCGACGCCCCGACCGAGGCGATATCGCTGGCGAAGGGCGAGGACGACCCCGCGACGGCCACGCCGGAAAACGAGCCGGCCGACGACTCCGATGCCACCACGAAGGTGATCCCGGCAGCGGCCGCCGCCGGTGCAGCAGCCGCGGCCGGCGCGAAGGCTGCGACGCCGGATGAGCGCACCGACACCGTCCCCGAGCCCGCGGTCCCTGCGCCGTCGACCGGCGAGTGGACGACCACGACACAACAGCCGCAGGTCATCCCCGGCAGCAAGCCGACCAAGACCACCAAGAAGCGCGGCAAGGGCCCACTGATCGCCGTCGCCGCGATCCTCGTGGTGATCGCGGCGGTCATCGGCGGCATCTTCGCCTACCAGAACATGACGGCGACCCCGCC
Organism: Gordonia sp. CNJ-863; assembly: GCF_001942325.1. Taxonomy (NCBI): domain Bacteria; kingdom Bacillati; phylum Actinomycetota; class Actinomycetes; order Mycobacteriales; family Gordoniaceae; genus Gordonia; species Gordonia sp. CNJ-863. Next base: position 67,902 of record NZ_MKKG01000003.1, on the reverse strand, counting down.
GGCCGACGAGGCCGCCGAGGTGGCGCTCGACTACACGACCGCGCTGTACGAGGGCGACCTCGAGACCCTGCGTTCGGTCACGTGTGGCGAGCTCCATGCCTTCTACGAGGACTTCGACGACGCCGCCTACCAGAAGACCTACGACGCACAGAAGGCACGCAACGAGCTCGTCCAGACCCAGGCGATCAACGCCGTCCGAGTGGTCGAGGGCGGCGAGCTGGCCGTGGTGGAGGTCGTCGCGGTACACACGAGTGCCCCGGACGCCCCCGAGACGGTGACGCTGAACCTGCAGCGCGAGGGTGATGACTGGAAGGTGTGCAACCCCACGTGACCGGCGGTCAGGGGTGGGGTCCCCCGTCGACCACACCCCCGCCGCCGCAGCATGTCCCGGATGCGGTCCGGTATGACGGCCCGCCGGAACAGCGGGATCGGCCGTCGGATGTCCCCGCCTATTTCACCCCTCGGCGCCCCACACCTCCGCCCGTGTCGAGCGGTCCGTCGCGGCGTATCCGGCCCACGCATCCCCGGAGCACCGGTGCACGCGCCGGCTCGGGGTCCGGTTCACGCACCGATCCCGCGGTCCTCGTCTCCGCGCTCGTGATGATCGCGCTGGCGGTGGCGGTGATGGTCGGTTTGCTCACCTCCTGACGCGCTGCGGCCGTTCACCTCCCCGGCGTGAGGTCACCGCCGGACGACCCCACGTCGAGTCCGACCAGGGCTCGAAAACAGTTCTGCCCGCACCCTCGCGGGGGTGCGGGCAGAACTTGTGTCAGACGATCAGGCGGTCAGCGACTTGCCGTTCGACTTGAGGTCGTTGCACGCCTCGACGACGCGCTCACTCATGCTGGCCTCGGCCTTCTTCGACCAGCTGCGCGGGTCGTAGACCTTCTTGTTGCCCACGTCGCCGTCGACCTTGAGGACGCCGTCGTAGTTGCCGAACATGTGGCCGGCGACCGGACGGGTGTAGGCGTACTGGGTGTCGGTGTCGACGTTCATCTTCACCACGCCGTAGCTGAGCGCCTCGTCGATCTCGCTCTTCAGCGAGCCCGAGCCGCCGTGGAAGACGAAGTCGAAGGGCTTGGCACCATCGGCCAGACCCAGCTTCTTGGCGGCGACCTCCTGGCCGGTGTTCAGCACGTCGGGACGCAGCTTGACGTTGCCCGGCTTGTAGACGCCGTGGACGTTGCCGAAGGTGGCGGCGAGCAGGTAGCGGTTGCCCGAGTCGCTGGCGCCCAGTGCCTCGATGGTCTTCTCGAAGTCCTCGGGGGTGGTGAACAGCTTGTCGTTGATCTCGTTCTCGACGCCGTCCTCTTCACCGCCGACCACGCCGATCTCGATCTCCAGGATGATGTTGGCCGCGCCCGCCTTGGCGAGGAGCTCCTTGGCGATCTCCAGGTTCTCGTCGAGCGGCACGGCACTGCCGTCCCACATGTGCGACTGGAACAGCGGGTTGCGGCCGGCGTCGACGCGCTCCTGCGAGATCTGCAGCAGCGGACGCACGTAGGTGTCCAGCTTGTCCTTGGGGCAGTGGTCGGTGTGCAGGCCGATGAGGACGTCGTACTTGGCGGCGACGACGTGTGCGAACTCGGCGAGTGCCACGGCACCGGTCACCATGTCCTTGACGCCCTGGCCCGAACCGAACTCGGCACCACCGGTCGAGAACTGGATGATGCCGTCACTGCCGGCGTCGGCGAAGCCCTTGATCGCGGCGTTGATGGTCGACGACGAGGTGCAGTTGATCGCGGGGAATGCGTAACCACCCTTCTTCGCCTTGTCGAACATCTCGGCGTACTGCTCCGGGGTTGCAATGGGCATCGACGAATCCTCCAGGGTGTTGATGTGCTCTGGTGTTCGGGTTCTCTCGCCCACGGTTGATGCGCCGTGGCGAGCAGCCGGACTTCCCGCGGCCGGACTTCCCTCAGTATGGCAGGTGCCACACCGGCCGGTGCGCCCACCATTCGGGCCCGGACCTGCACCGAGAGACATCGATAGGATCTCGGTGTGGCAGCCTCACGTTCTCCGGTCCGGTCCGACGACTCCCCGCCCGCTGACAACCCGTCCCCCCGACCGTCGGCGGTCACCGTGGCCTCAGATGTGGGCCGCGGTGCCCTCATCGGCGTGGCCGAGACCATCCCGGGAGTCTCCGGCGGCACCGTTGCCTGATCACCGGCATATACGACCGGCTCATCGCGACGGCGAAGGCGGCGACGACGTTCCCGGCACGTCGCCTGCGGGGCGTCCGATCCGACGATGCCAACCGGGTCGACTGGTGGCTAATGGTCCCGGTTCTGGCGGGAATGGCGATCGCGGTGTTCTCGATCGCCGGCGTGATGGAGGGATTCGTCACCGAGCAGCCGGTGCACTCCCGGGCTCTGTTCATCGGCATGATCGCGGTGTCGGTGGCCATCCCGTTCCAGGAGATCCCGCGCGGTACGTTCACGACCACCTCGTCGAAACTGTCCGCCGTCCTGACGTTCGTGATGATGGCCGTACTCGTGTTCGTGCTGACGTCGCTGCCGCGGTCCGAGGTGTCCGATCCGCCGCTCGTGGCGGTCTTCTTCGCGGCGTCGGTCGCGGTCTGCGCACTCGTCCTGCCGGGCGTCTCGGGTTCGTTCTTCTTGCTCGTGATCGGTCTCTACGCACCGACGCTGGCCGCCGTCGACGACCGCGACCTCATGTATCTGGGGGTTTTCGCCGCCGGCGCCGTCGTGGGCCTCGCCTCGTTCGTCCAGGCTCTCGAGTGGCTGCTGCGCACACACCACAGCCTGGCGATGGTCGGCGCCGCCGGCTGCTGCTGGGTTCGCTACGAGCCCTGTGGCCATGGCAGGACCCGGCGGACGGTGCGCCGATGCCCATCGGCGACGACTGGCCGGGGGCGTTGGGCATGTTCGTCCTGGGTGCCGCGATCGTCGGCGCGGTGGCGCTCGTCCAACGCAGACTCGGCTCGTCGAACGGCCGGCCCGCCGGGGCTGCGGGCTGATCGCTCCCGGGCGGCGCACCGACGCCGTTCCCGCGCGATTCCACCCTCCTCGCCCGCGCAGGTACTCTGGGTTCCCGTGATCGACTCAGCACTTGCCACCACGACCACCAACCTGGCTCTTCTGCCGGGATTCCTGGATCCGGTCAACCTCCTCAACTCGTTCGGCACCTGGATGCTGGCGGGTCTGCTCTTGGTGGTGTTCATCGAGTCGGGTCTGCTGTTCCCGCTGCTCCCGGGCGATTCCCTGCTGTTCACCGCGGGCCTGATCGTCGCCGCGAAGTCGGCCGACATCGAGCCGTTCGCGCCGCTGTGGGTGCTGCTGGTGACCATCCCGATCGCCGCATTCCTCGGTGACCAGGTCGGGTACTGGATCGGCAAGAAACTCGGGTACACGCTGTTCACACCGAACGCGAAGGTCCTCAAACAGGTCTACATCGACGAGGCCCACGAGTTCTTCGAGAAGCACGGCCCGGTCACGATCATCCTGGCCCGCTTCGTCCCGATCGTCCGTACCTACGCGCCGCTCGTCGCGGGCGCCGCCCGGATGCGGTACCCCGTCTTCCTGACCTACAACATCGTCGGCGCGGTGGCCTGGGGCGCGGGCGTGACCCTGCTCGGCTACTTCCTCGGACAGATCGCGTTCATCCGCGACAACGTCGACTACATCTTCCTGCTCATCGTCTTCGTGTCGGTGCTCCCGATCATCTCGGAGATCGGCAAGCGCATCCTGCGGGCTCGCAAGCGTCCCGTCGAGGAGGAGCCGCTGGCCCCCTCTAAGGATCCGGCCGCCACTCCCCCGGCCGAGTAGTCGTCTACCAGGACTGATCCAGATCGGCGTGCTGCCGGATCCACGCGTGCATGGCGATCCCGGCAGCCACTCCGGCGTTGATGCTGCGGGTCGACCCGAACTGCGCGATCGACACCGTCATGTCGGCCTGACGTTGGGCGTCGTCGCTCACGCCCGGACCTTCCTGACCGAACAGCAGCACGCATTCGCGCGGTAGTTCCACGGTCTCCAGCGGACGCGAGCCCGGAGTGTTGTCCACCGCGACGACGGACAGACCTTCTCCGCGCGCCCAGTCGAGCAGATCGCCGACCGTGTCGTGGTGCATCAGGTGCTGGTAGCGGTCGGTGACCATCGCGCCGCGACGGTTCCAGCGGCGTCGTCCGACGATGTGGACCGCCGCGACGGCGAACGCGTTCGCGGTACGCACGACGGTGCCGATGTTGGCGTCGTGGGCGAAGTTCTCGATGGCGACGTGCAGCGGGTGCCGGCGCGTGTCGATGTCGGCGACGATCGCCTCGCGCTTCCAGTACCGGTACGCGTCGACGACGTTTCGGGTGTCGCCGGTCGCGAGCAGTTCGGGGTCGAGGTGGTCGTCGTCCGGGATCGGCTCACCGGGGTGTTCGACCGACCAGGGGCCCACACCGACCGGCGGTCCCGTCACCCACTCGGTGGGACCGGCGACCCCGGCGTCTGGATCGGGTGCGTCAGGCAAGGCCGAGATCGCTCAGCCCGAGCAGTGAGCGGTAGGGCACGCCCAGCCCGGTGATGACCGCGTCCGCGCCGGTCGCACGGTCGACGACGGTGGCGACACCGACGACGTTGCCGCCGATCTCACGCACGGCCTCCACTGCGGTCGACGGCGAGGCGCCCGTCGTGCTGGTGTCCTCGACGACGAGCACGCTGCGGCCGACGATGTCCGGGCCCTCGATTCGACGCTGCATGCCGTGGGCTTTTGCGGCCTTGCGCACCACGAAGGCGTCGATGTCGCGACCGTCGGCATGCATGATCGACGTCGCGACCGGGTCGGCGCCGAGCGTCAGGCCACCCACGGCGACGTACTCCCAGTCGGCGGTCAGCTCGCGCATGAGCGTGCCGATCAGGCGGGAGGCCTCGTGATGCAGGGTCGCGCGGCGCAGGTCGACGTAGTAGTCGGCCTCCTTACCGGAGGACAGCGTCACCTTGCCGTGCACGACGGCGAGTTCGCGGACCAGTTCGGCGAGTCGCGCCCGCGCCGCTGGGTCGACCGGGGGCGGCGTGCCGTCGGAAACCGGGCTTGACGAGGACATGCGACCACTCACTCTCGAACTCTCCGGCTGTCGGCCGGTGCACTGGATGACGATTACCCTACGGTGTCCGCGACACCGTTCGGATCAGCCCTGTCGGGTCAGCTGCGGTGGCGATTCGACCGCTCGCCGGTGTCCTCGGGCCGACGCTGCGAGTCCTCGGGTTTGCGCGTCGCGGACCCGCGGACCGGCATCGGGGCCATGCCCCGGCCCGTCGTCGACGAGGTACCGGTCGCCGGCGGCGGCTTACGGACCGGCGGGGCACTCGGCTTGGCGGCCGGGGAAGCCTCTGTGGCGGGAGCCGCCGCGGCCTGCCGGCGACGCTTGTCGCGCATCGACTCGGTCTTCTCGTCGGCGAGCTCGGCGCGCGTGGGTCCGTGCGGATCGCGTGGGTCGGGCGAGTCCTCGGGTTCACGCACCGGCGGGAGCACGCGCAGCAGGTCGGCGAAGCGTCGAACCACTTCGAGGCCGGTGTTCAGCGTCGCGGGATCATTGGTCAGCGGAAGCGAACCGAGCGCCCAGTTGCCCTCGTTCCACAGCACCTCGACGAACGCCGGGGCCTTGTTGGCCAGGGCGACCATGCGCCGGTCGCACACGCGCCGGGCGACGTCGAGGTTGTTGGAGAACATGACCCGCGGCCCCATCGCGCCGAGGAGTTCGACGTCCTCCTCGGCGGGCGCGAGCACATCCTCGTGACGCAGGTCGACGACGACGGGCGAGGGCGAGGATCGGCGGACGGCGATCACGGTCGCGGTCTCGGCGAGATCGAAGACAACGGTCTCCACGCCGCCGTAGCGGCCGTAGGCGACGTCGCGGACCTCGACGTGATCGGGGACGTTCATCGTCGCCCGACGGAACACCTTGCGCAGCTTGGTGTCCGTCTCACGGAACTTGAACTCGTGCTCATCCCCCCAGATCGCACGCTGGTGCCGCGCGACGCTCGACCGCTGCCGGTCGAGCCACAACAGGACGCCCGCACCCGCGAGTGCCACGGCGGCGATCAGGAAATAGACGGTGGTCATCGCGCTACAGCCTACTATCGGCCGCGCCGCGACGACGTCATCCGCCTCCGGTTAGGTAGCCGCGTTCCTTGTCGACGACGTTGACCAGCGTCTCGGCGACGACGGCACCGTCCGCGGTGTCGTCCAGACCGACGTACCGGCGCAGGTTCTCGAGGATCTGTTCCGACAGCGCCTCGCGCCAGCCGAGCGCGTCGCCGCTCATGTGCGCCGAGATCGCGACGCCGGGCAGATCCCACAGCTCGTTGTAGGCGGGCAGCGGTTCGGTCGCGAACACGTCGAGCGAGGCCGCACCGAGGCGCCCCGACCGCAGCGCGTCGATCAGCGCCGGCTCGTCGACGAGTTCGCCGCGGCCGACGTTGATCAGATGCGCGCCCGGTTTCATCGTGGCGAGCACCTCCGCGTCGATCATCCCGGCGGTCTGTGGGGTCAGCGGTGCGATGGTGACGACGTTGTCGAAGTCGCCGACATGCTCGGTTAGTTCGGCGGTGGCGACGACCCGGCCGAAGTCGGGGTCGGACTCCCGCGCGGTTCGCCCGCCGCCGACGACGTGCATCCCCACGGCACGGAGTAGCCGCGCGGTGGCTCGGCCGATTCCGCCGGTCCCGATGACGAGGGCCGAGGTACGCGACGTGCCGACGGTTTCCCGATGCTTCCACACGTGATCGCGCTGCAGGGCCATCGACTCGTGTAACCGCTTGTCCCGGGCGAGGATCGAGGCGAGGACGAACTCGGCGATGGGCCGGTCGAACACGCCGTGCGCGTTGGTCACCACCACATCGGAGGTCTTCAGCTCGTCGAACAGCAGCGAGTCGACACCTGCCGCGCAGACGTGCACCCACCTCAGCGACGCGGTCGTCTCACCCCAGTTGTCGGCGAGCGCCCGAGAGAAGAAGTCCCACAACACCAACGCGTCCGCACCCGGCAGCGCATCCGCGAGATCGTCTGCGACGCAATGGCGTATCTCGGCGAGTTCGGCGAGCTGATCGAGGTTCGATGGCGGCGCGACACCTGGGGCACCGAGGAGCGCGAGGACCGGACGTCGGGTGCTCATGCGGCCACCGTAGCCCGAGAACAACCCCTGAGCACCGCCGACTGTCACATTGTTGACAATCGTACGATCTAGCGTCACGGTGTACCCATGACTGCCGGCGTTGACTCCCCCACCCGCATCCACCAGACGGCCTCACTCAGTCCTGCGCTCAAGCAGGCGACGCCGGTCGTCGTCGACCATGCGCTGGGGTCCTGGATCCACGGCACCGACGGCCGCGACTACCTCGACTTCACCACCGGCATCGGCGTCACCAGCACCGGCCACTGCCACCCGCACGTGGTCGAGGCCGCGCAGGCCCAGTGCGCCAAGGTGATCCACGCCCAGTACACGACCGTCATGCACCCGCCGCTGCTCGAGCTGACCGAACGACTCGGTGCGGTCCTGCCGGCCGGCCTGGACTCCGTCTTCTACGCCAACTCGGGTTCGGAGGCCGTCGAGGCCGCGATCCGCCTTGCCCGCATGGCGACCGCGAAGCCGAACATCATCGTCTTCCAGGGCGGATTCCACGGCCGCACCGTCGCGGCCGCAAGCCTCACCACCGCGGGCACCCGCTTCTCGGCCGGCTTCTCCCCGCTGATGGGCGGCGTGCACATGGCACCGTTCCCCTACGCCTTCCGCTACGGCTGGGACACCGACACCGCGGTCGACTTCGCGCTGCGGGAGCTCGACTACCTCCTGCAGTCGCGCGTCGCACCCAACGACACCGCCGCGTTCCTCATCGAGCCCGTCCTCGGCGACGGCGGCTACCTGCCGACGCCGCCCCGATTCCTCCAGGGCCTGCGCGAGCGCGCCGACCGCCACGGCATCCTGCTCATCCTCGACGAGGTGCAGGCCGGGTTCGGTCGCACCGGCAGATTCTGGGGCCACCAGCACGCCGAGGGCCTGACCCCGGACATCATCGTCACCGCAAAGGGTCTGGCGTCGGGCTTCCCGATCTCGGCGATCGCCGCGTCGACCGAGCTGATGAGCAAGGCGTGGCCGGGATCGCAGGGCGGAACCTACGGTGGCAACGCCGTGGCCGCCGCAGCCGCGGTCGCGACTCTCGAGGTCATCGAGGCCGAGGGACTCGTGGAGAACGCCCGCGTGCGCGGAGAGCAACTGCTCGCGGGGCTTCGCGAGGTGTGCGCGCCGTTCCCGGGCGTCGGCGACGTCCGGGGCCTCGGCCTGATGGCCGGCATCGAGTTCGTCTCCACCGATGCCGCCGGCAACCGGGTGCCCGACGCCCCGGCCGCCGTCGCGGTGCAGCAGGCCACCACGGAACAGGGCCTGTTGACGCTGACCTGCGGGCCGTCGGCCAACGTCGTCCGCCTCATCCCGGCGCTGGTGGTGACCGCCGACGAGATCGACCTCGGTGTCGCGCGGTTCGGCGCGGCGCTGCATGCCGCACTGGGTTAGGCCGGTGGACATCGCAGACGAGCTCGCCGACCTCGGCATCGATGCCGACGCCTCGCCCCGCCGTCTGGCCGAATACTCCTACGACGCCTCGAATTACCGCATCCCGCCGCGGGCCGTGACCTTCCCGCGGTCTGCGCGCGAGGTCGCGACGATCGTCGCGCGATGTCACGCCATCGGCGTCCCGGTGATCGTGCGCGGCGGCGGGACCTCGATGGCGGGCAACGCCATCGGCGACGGAGTGGTCATCGACCTGTCCCGTCACCTGGATCAGGTGCTGTCGGTCGATGCCGAGAACTCGAGCGCCGTAGCGGGTTCGGGCATCGTGCTCACCACTCTGGCGGCGCGGGCTCGTGCAGCGACGGAAGGACGGCTGACCTTTGCCCCGGACCCGTCGTCGGCGTCACGGGCAACCCTCGGCGGGGCAATCGGCAACGACGCCTGCGGAAATCACTCCGTTCGATACGGACGCACCAGCGACCACGTGATCGAACTGCACCTCGTCACCGCCGACGGGCTGCTGCTCACCGCGACGCGCGACGGGTTGTACGCCACCGATCCCCGCGACCGGCAGGCCGTGGCGCGGGCCGCCGAGATCACCGACGAGTTGCGGAAACTCGCGTCGGACAACCTCGCGATCCTGCGCACCGAACTGGAGACCATCCCTCGCCAGGTCTCGGGGTATCACCTCGCACGGCTGTTGCCCGAGAACGGATTCGACGTCGCCCGCGCACTCGTCGGGAGCGAGGGGACCTGCGCGATCGTGGTGTCTGCGAAGGTGCGCCTCGTCCCGGTCGCGACCTCCCAGCTCCTGCTCTGCGTCGGCTACCACTCCCCCGCCGACGCGCCCGCGACGTCCCCGCGATCCTCCCGTTCGCGCCGTCGGCCATCGAGGGCATCGACCGCAAGATCGTCGCCACCATGGCCGCGCGCCGCGGCCGGGACACTGTCGCCGGACTTCCCGAGGGATCCGCCTGGTTGTTCATCGACGTCGACTCCGAGAGTGCCGGAGCACAGGGCGAATCCGACGTTCCGGCGACCGCCGAGCGACTCCTCGACCACCTTCGTGCGCAGGGCCGGATGATCGGCGCCACCGTCGTCGACGACCCGGTTCGGCGCAAGGCATTGTGGCGCGTCCGCGAGGACGGCGCCGGACTGTCGTCGCGTCTGGCCGACCCCGACGACGAGAGTGTCGGCGGCAACTACGAATCCTGGCCCGGCTGGGAGGACGCGGCGGTCGCCCCCGAGCGACTGGCCGACTACCTCGACGACTTCGCCGAACTCCTCGACCACCACCGCCTCACAGGTGTGATGTACGGCCACTTCGGCGCCGGCTGCATGCACGTCCGCATCACCTTCGACCTGCGCACCCCCGAGGGTCGCGCCGTGATGGAGCACTTCTGCATCGGAGCCGCGGAACTCGTTGTGCGTCATGGTGGTTCACTGTCGGGCGAGCACGGCGACGGGCGGGCGCGCTCGGCACTGCTGCCGATCATGTACGCACCGGCCATGATGGCGGCCTTCGCTCGGTTCAAGTCGATCTGGGACCCGGCGGGCAACCTCAACCCGGGCAGCATCGTCGACCCGCCGTCGATCACGGCCGACCTCGCCCTGGCCGACGTCCCGCGCCGCACCTGGCCGACCGCCTTCGACCTCGGCCACGGCCACGGCCACGGCTCCCGGGATACGCCCCCGAAATCCGCCCTCAGCAGCGGCGCCGATGACAATACGTCGGCGGCGGCTCCCTCCGGGGCGGATGTCAGGGGCGGTTCTCGCGAACTCCCGCTCCTTGATCCCTTCGTCCACGCGGTCCAGGGCTGCATCGGTGTCGGCCGGTGCCGCGCCGACACCGGTGGCGTCATGTGCCCGAGCTACCGGGCGACCCGCGACGAGAAGGATTCGACGCGGGGTCGGGCCCGGGTCCTCCAGGACATGGTGCGCACCGCCCCATCGGTCGACGACGGCTGGCGGTCACCCGAGGTCGCCGAGGCCCTCGAACTGTGCCTGTCCTGCAAGGCATGTTCGACGGACTGCCCGACCGGCGTCGACATGGCCACCTACAAGTCGGAATTCCTCGACCATCACTACCGTCGCCGTCTCCGCCCGCTGTCGCACTACTCCCTGGGCTGGATGCCGGCGTGGCTGACAGCGGCCGGAACCGCTGCGCCGCTGATCAATCGCGCCCTGTCCTCGAAGATCAGCGGCCTGGCCGCCCGCGCCGGCGGCCTCGACCCTCGCCGGACGATGCCGGCGTTCGCGGCCCGACGCACCCGCAAGGCGCATCTGGACGGGCTCGCCCCGGTGTCCCCGACCTCGCAGATCATCCTGTTCGTCGATTCGTTCACCCGCGCTTTCCGCCCGCAGGTGGCCGCCGCCGCCGCGGAGGTCTTGGGCGCGACGGGCGAGCAGGTCGGTTGTACGTCGGAGAACTGCTGCGCCCTCACCTGGATCTCCACCGGTCAACTGGGCAAGGCGCGCAGGACACTTCGACGCACCGCCGCGAACCTCGACGACGGCACCGACCGTCCCATCGTGGTGCCCGAGCCCAGTTGCGCTGCTGCACTGGCCAAGGACCTGCCCGAACTCGTCCCCACCGACAGCGCACGTCGCGTAGCCGCACGCGTACGCAGCTTCGCCGCCCACCTCCCGACCCTGCTCGACGCGGGATGGCGGCCGCCGCCGCTCCCGGACGAGGTGACCCTCCAGACCCACTGCCACGAGTACGCGGTCTTCGGCGCCCGCACCGGCACCGCGGCTCTCGAAGCACTCGGCGTCACCGTGCACTCCGCCGACGGATGTTGCGGTGTGGCAGGTAACTTCGGCTTCGAGAAGGGCCACTACGAGGTCAGCATGGCCGTCGCGGAGAACGGACTCGCACCCGCGTTGCGCGACAACCCGCATCGCCCCGTCGTCACCGACGGATTCAGCTGCGCGATGGCGGTCGAACACCTCGCTATGGTCGACGACGACTTGACCGACGCACGCGAGATCCGCGGGGTCCACCTCGCCGAACTTCTCACCTCCACAACCCGACCCCGACCCACCCCCGATCAACCGAGGAGAGCCCGATCATGACGGCCATCGCCACCACCCAGGTCCCCGACGCCATCTCGTCGGTCCACACCGACCTGTTCATCGACGGTGAATGGGTTCCGGCCGCCGCCGGCGACCGTTTCGACGTGCTCAATCCCGCGACCGGCGAGGTGCTCGCACAGGTGGCCGACGCCGACGCGACCGACGCCCGGCGCGCACTCGAGACCGCGGCCGCGCATCAGGCCGAGTGGGCTGCCACGTCCCCGCGCAGCCGCAGCGAGATCCTCTACCGCGCATACGAGCTCATCATGAGCCGGGTCGACGAGATCGCCTCGGTGATGACCGCCGAGATGGGCAAGCCGCTGGCCGAGGCCAAAGGTGAGGTCGCCTACGGCGCCGAGTTCTTCCGGTGGTTCGCCGAGGAGGCCGTGCGCATCGGCGGTGACCACACCACCACCGGAGACGGTGGCCACCGCATCGTGGTGAGCAGGCAGCCGGTCGGCCCGTGCATCCTGATCACACCGTGGAACTTCCCGCTGGCCATGGGAACCCGCAAGATCGGGCCCGCCGTCGCGGCCGGCTGCACGATGGTTCTCAAGCCCGCCGAGCTCACCCCGCTGACCACACTTCTCCTCGCCGACATCCTCGTCGAGGCGGGCCTGCCTGCCGGCGTACTCAACGTCGTGACCACCACGAATCCGTCGACGGTGGTCACCGAGTGGATGGACAGCGGGCTCGCCCGCAAGGTCAGCTTCACCGGATCGACCGAGGTCGGCAAGACGTTGCTGCGGCAGGCCGCCGGAACCGTGATGCGCACCTCGATGGAGCTCGGCGGCAACGCCCCGTTCATCGTGTGCGCCGACGCCGACATCTCCCGCGCGGTGGACGGACTCATGCTGGCCAAGATGCGCAACACCGGTCAGGCCTGCACCGCGGCCAACCGGATCTTCGTGCACCGCAGCGTGATCGACGAGTTCACCGAGCAATTCACGGCGAAGATGGCCGCACTGAAGGTCGGCGACGGCACCGCAGAGGGAACGCAGGTCGGTCCGCTCGTCGAGCCCAAGGCCGTCGCGAAGGTCTCCTCGCTCGTCGACGACGCGGTGTCCAAGGGCGCCACGGTGGCCTGCGGCGGTGTGGCGCCCGAGGGTCCCGGTTACTTCTACCCGCCAACGGTGCTGACCGGCGTCGGCCTCGACGCCGATCTGGTGCGCAACGAGATCTTCGGTCCGGTCGCGGCGATCATCCCGTTCGGCGACGCCGGCAATCCCCTCGACCCGGCCGCCGACGACGAGGTGATCTCTCTCGCCAACGACACCGCATGGGGTCTGGTCGCCTACTTCTTCAGCCAGGACGTCGACCGTTGCGCTCGCCTGTCGGGAGCGCTGGAAGCCGGTATGGTCGGGGTCAACACGGGCATCGTGTCGAATCCGGCCGCGCCGTTCGGCGGGGTCAAGGAGTCCGGCCTCGGCCGTGAGGGCGGCCGCGTGGGCATCGAGGAGTTCCTCGACATGAAGTACACGGCGACGCCGATCCGCCGCTGAGGACGCGAAAAGAACATCCCGCCGAACCACCGACGTGTGAGCAAGGAGCAGCAAGCCCATGTACCTCGGTACTCAGCTGTTCACCGACAGCGAGTACGAACAGCGCCTGACGAGGGTTCGTGAACTCATGGACCGTCAGGGGTTGTCGGCGATCATCGTCACCGACCCGGCCAACATCTTCTATCTGATCGGGTACAACGCGTGGTCGTTCTACACCCCGCAGATGCTGTTCGTCCCGATCGAGGGCGAGATGGTCTTCTACGCCCGGGAGATGGATGCCCGTGGCGCGCACCGCACGACGTGGTTGCCCGACGAGCAGATCGTCGGGTACCCGGAGAGCTACGTGCACCGGCCGCACGTGCATCCCTTCGACTGGGTCGCGTGGTCGCTCCGCCAGCGGCACGCCATCGCGCCCGCCTCGCGCGGCGGTTCGGTCGGCCTGGAGATGGACTCGCACTTCTTCTCTCCCAAGGCCTATCGCGCATTGCACAATGCGATCCCGGAGTGGAAGCTCGTCGACAACTTCGAACTCGTCAACTGGGTGCGGTCGGTCAAGTCCGAGGCCGAGGTCCAGCTGATGCGTCAGGCCGGGATGGTGTGCTCGGAGGCCATGCGCGCGGCGATCGACACCATCGACGTCGGTGTGCGGCAATGCGATGCGGCGGCGGCGATCTCGCAGGCACAGATCACCGGGACACCGGATTTCGGCGGCGACTACCCGGCGATCGTGCCGATGATGCCGACCGGCGCGGCGGCCGACACACCCCATCTCACCTGGCATCAGGGAACTTTCGTCGAGGACGAGGCGGTGGTCATCGAACTGACCGGCGCGCACAACCGGTACCACTGTCCGCTCGCGCGGACGGTGTCGCTGGGTACCCCGAACAAAGACCTCGACTATGTCGCGAAGGCCACCGCCGAGGGACTGAACAACGTCCTCGAGGCGATCAAGCCGGGGGTGGCGACGCGCGAACTCGCCTCCACCTGGAACTGGACCCTGGCCAAGTACGGACTCGAAAAGCCCTCGCGCCTGGGGTATTCGATCGGCATCGGGTACCCGCCGGACTGGGGTGAGCGCACCATCAGCATCCGCTCCGAGGACGAGACCGTCCTCGAGACCAACATGACCTTCCACATCGTCTGCGGGATGTGGATGGAGAACTACGGTTTCGAGCTCTCCGAATCGGTGCGGGTGAGCCCCACCGGCGTCGAGTGCCTCACGTCGTTCCCGCGGGAATTGATCCAGAAATAGTGTCGAGCACAACGCAATCCACTCCAGAGAAGGAATGAGGTGACCAGAATGACCACCACCCACACCGCCACCGAACCCGTGAACGACCTACGGCATTCCGGCCCCACGCTGCCTCTGGCCGGGCGGACGAAGGACCTGGTCGGGTCGATGATCGACTCGTCGACCTCCCTGCTGGCCGCTCAGTCCCACGACATCGTGCGCTTCGCGATGGGTTCACCTGCCGACGAGGCCGTCCCGGCCGACGAGTTCCGTCAGATCGCCGGCGAGATCCTCGACCACACGTCGTTCACCTACGGTGCCACCGAAGGGGAACCGCGGCTGCTACAGCTGCTCGTCGACTATCTCGCCACCACGCCCGACCCGTCGACCCACGACCGCCTGGTGATCACCACCGGCGGCATGCAGGGCCTCGACCTCGCCTGCAAACTGTTCGTCGATCCCGGCGACCTGGTCATCGTCGAGTCCCCGACCTACACCAACGGCAGCGCGACCGCGCTGTCCTACGGCGCACAGCTGCTCGAGGTACCGGTCGATGACGACGGCATGCAGGTCGATCTGCTCGCCGATCTGGTGGCGCGCACCCACAAGACCCCCAAGGCGATCTACACGATCCCCACGTTCCAGAACCCGTCCGGCGTCACGATGTCGGAGGAACGACGCCGCGAGCTGTTGCGCCTGGCCCACACGTGGGGTTCGGTCGTCATCGACGACGATCCGTACGGTCTGCTGCGCTTCGCGGGAACCGACATCCCGACCTTCCAGACGATGAGTCCCGGCGATCCGCTGATCTTCTCGGTGCGGACCTTCTCCAAGATCCTGGCTCCCGGCTGGCGCGTCGGCTGGGTCGACGCCGATCCGTCGTTGCGGCAGCTGCTCATCAACGGCAAGCAGGCCATGGACACTTGCACCAACGTGCCCAACCAGCACATCGTGGCCGAGTACATCGCGCGCGGTGGCCTCGAGGACCACCTCGCCGGCATCCGCTCGCTGTACCGCGAGCGCAAGGACGCCATGCTCGACTCCATCGCCCGCCACCTCGGCGACCGCGTGGTCACCACCAACCCGGAGGGCGGCTTCTTCCTGTGGGTCACGCTGCGTGAGGAGTTCGCCGAGATCGACACCCGGGAGCTGTTCGAGATCGCCCTGGCCGACGGCGTCGCCTTCATCCCCGGTCCGGCGCTGTCGCCGGGTGGCCGGTTCCGCAACTCGATGCGCCTGTGCTTCGCGTCGAGCACGCCGGACCGGATCGACGAAGGTATTCGACGCCTCACGTCCAGTCTTGAGAAGATGGCACGGTGAGCGGTGAACACGTACCTGAGCTGAGTCCGGCCGAGCAGTCGCTCGTCGATCTGATCGACGAGGCCGCTGTCACCGCGCTCACGACCGCGCTGGTGGAGGCACCGAGCGAGAACCCGGGTGGCACCGAGGGCGCCGCCGTCGAGATCCTGGAAAAGGCGTGTCGCGCGCTGGGGTTCGCTGTCGACACCTACGAGGTGGCCGCCGAGCGCCCGAACCTGATCGCCACTCTCCCCGGCGGCGACGGCCCGGGACTGATGTTCCTCGGCCATTCCGACGTCGTGCCGGCCGGCCCGAACTGGACCGCCGACCCGTACACCGTGCGGACTCGCGACGGCCGGCTCTACGGACGCGGCACCACCGACATGAAGGGCGGGATCGCGTCCGTCGTGGCAGCCATGAGCGTGCTGTCGCGGGCACGCGACTTCGGCGTCGGACTCTCGGGCCCCGTGCGCCTGGTGTGCACGGTCGACGAGGAGGAGCACGGCATCGGCGTGCGCGACTTCGTCGGCCGTCCCGCCGACTCCGAATTCCTCGGCTGTATCGTCGCCGAACCCACCGACATGCAGATCGTCCGCGGCTGCCGCGGTGCGTCGTACATCGAGATCGAGGTGACCGGCCGCGCCGCGCATTCCGGCCGACCGGCCGACGGGCGCAGTGCCATCAACGCCGCGGCCGCGATCGTCGATTTCATCCGCGCCGACCACGAGCACCTTCACGAGACGCTCGACGACCTGCTCGGCTGCGGCACCTGGAACGTCGGCACCATCCAAGGCGGACAGGGCATCTCGGTCGTCGCACCGACATGCTCGCTCGGTATCGACCGGCGCCTGATGCCCTTCGAGGACCCGCATGCGGTCGCCGGGGACCTCCGAAAAGCTATCCGCGACAGGGCAATCGACACCGACGGCATCACCGTCGATGTCCGCGTCACCATGGAGATGCCGGGTTTCGCGACCGCCGCCGATCACCCGCTCGTCACCGCAGCAGTCGGTGCGGTCACCGACTCCGGCACCGCGACCTCGGTGGGCGGCTGGAGCGCTGCGTGCGACGGCGGTTTCGTCAGCCGCGACCTCGGCATCCCGTCGATCGTGTTGGGCCCCGGCAACATCAACACCGACGCACATCAGCCCGACGAGTCGGTCGCCATCGCAGATCTCGTCACTGCGGCAAAGGCGTACACGCTCGCCGGGCTGAGGTTGCTGGCCTAGACCCTCGACTCCGCCGGCTTCTTCTGCAGCTCGTGGAAGTCGTTCTCCTTGCTGGGGATCTCGGTGCCGCGGAGCGAGCAGCCCGCGGTCTCCTTCAGGAACAGCAGCGCGACCATGCCGATGGCGCAGGCCCCCATCATGTACACCGCCGGGAAGAGGTTCCAGTCGGTGTTCTCGACGACGGCATCGTTGACCAGCGGCGCGGTACCGCCGAACGCAGCGGTCGCGACGTTGTAGGAGATCGCGAAGCCCGCATATCGCACCTGCGTCGGGAACATGGCCGGGAAGGTCGCCGAGATGGTGGCCAGCTGCGGGATGTAGAGCGCTCCGAGGATCACGAATGCCACTATCGCCCAGACGAATCCCTGCCCCATGAGCCAGTACAGCGGGAGCGCGAGGACGAACAGGCCGATCAGCGATCCCCACCACATGGGTTTGCGCCCGGTCGAATCCGACCACCAGCCGAAGAACGGGATGAGCAGCATCATCACGAGCTGCCCGATCAGGTTGACGACGCTCGCCGAGGTCTCGGACAGGTTGATGGTGTTCTGCAGGTAGGTCGGCTGATACGCCAACAGCGTGTAGTTGGCGACGTTGAGTGCGATGACCATGCCGAACATCGTCAGGATCGGTCGCCGGTAGTTGACGAGCAGATCCTTGAACCGGGTCCACGCCGAACCCTTGATCTCGTCCTCCCGCTCCAGCTCCTGGAAGACGGGGGTGTCATCCATCTGCGAGCGCAGGTACAACCCGATCAGACCCATGGGCAGCGCGAGCAGGAACGGGATACGCCAACCCCACTGGTCCATCTGCGAGTCGGTGAGGCCTAGCTGCAGGAGCAGAACGAATGCGGTACCGCCGCAGAAGCCGGCGAGCGTGCCGAACTCGAGGAAGGAGCCGTACTTGCCGCGCTTGTTGTCCGGCGCGTACTCGGCCATGAACGTTGCCGCGCCACCGTATTCACCACCGGTCGAGAAACCCTGGATGACGCGGAGCAGGATCAACAGGATGGGTGCCCATACACCGATCGACGCGTGCGTGGGCAGTAGGCCGATCAGCGCGGTGGCGCCCGAGATCAGCAGGATCGTCATGGCCAGAACAGATTTGCGGCCGATACGGTCGCCGATCGGCCCCCAGATCATGCCACCGAGGGGGCGGAGCACGAAGGAGACCGCGAAACCCAGCATGGTGCCGATGGTTCCGAACTCACCTGGGAAGAAGGCTTGGGTCAGATAGACCGAGGCCGCGGCGTAGACGCCGTAGTCGTACCATTCGGTGGCGTTTCCGATCGCCGAGGCACCGATGGCCTTGCGGAGGAGTTTCCGTCCCTCGGGTGACTCCGGGTCCGGTGCGAGCTGCTCATAAGTATCCGCTGGTGTCGTGTCGCTCATCTGCGCTTCCTGAATGTCATCGAGGCCGTGACTCGCCCCTCGCTAGGTCATCTCCGGCGTTGGTGGGCCTTTGTGCACGGACGGCAGCCTGCTCGACCATCCGTGGACATTCGAACCGCGAGCGATCAGCTCCCGGACCCGGGGACATCACCGGCGTCGTCGCCGTCACCGATCAATCGGCGCAGCCCGTCGGCCATGTGCTCGATCATCAGCGCATCTGCCTTGGCAGAATCCCCCGCAGCTATGGCGTCCACCAACGCCTGGTGTTCGTCGATCCGTTCCTTTCCCGATGAATATGTTCCTCGCATGGCTCGCAAGCACATTCGTGTTTCCACGAGAATCGTCTCGTGGAGACGCGAAAGGCGCCGGCTTTCCGCGAGTTCCACCAGCGTCTGGTGAAATCCCATGTCCGCCTCGGCCATCCCGGCACCGTTCGGCTCGTCGCCGAACACGCGCATGGCCTCCACCGCCTCGTCCAGCGCGGCCACCGCCTCCGATTCGCTGTGCGCGATGACCTGTTGCACGGCAGCACGTTCCACCGCCGTGCGCGCGACGTACATGTCGCGGATGTCGTCTCTCTCCATCGAGACGACGAACAGGCCCCGGTTGCGATGGCTGACCAGCAGACCCTCCGCGGTGAGACGTTGCATCGCCTCACGCAGCGGGCCGCGGCTGACGCCCAGGTCTGCGGCGAGACCGGACTCCGTCAACTGCGACCCGGGTGGGAAGTCGCCGTTCGCAATGGCATTGTGCAACTTACGCGCGATGATCGCCGGTGTCGACTCCTGCACCAGTGGCGTGAGCACTCGACGGCGCGTCGAGCCGCCTCGTTTTCCCTGGTGAGAAGCGGCGCGCCGACCCCCCGGGCCGTCCACGCCCGGGCCGTCCCCATCCACTGTGATCGCCACCGTCATTCCTTCTTTCTTACCGCTCGAAGCTCGCATAGGTGAGCGTTTCCCCCCGCGCGCCGCCCATCCAGATGTCGTTGCAAGCCGCCGCAAAGTCTTCCAGGCCCTCCGTGATGGTGGCGAACACGTTCCCCGGTACCCAGCCGACATCGCCGTTGACCAGCAGGTTGTTTCTTCCGTAGAAGACTGCGAGGTCGATGAGCAGCCGGTGTTCGGCCGGTGCGGATGTGGGATCGTACCCATATGCGGGGTTGTCCAAAACACCGTCGAAGGTGAAGTAGCACAGGTCGCCGGGAATCGGCGTGATGGTAGTGTTCTCGGGACCCGGCTCCACCGGCGCGAATGCCGGTAGCAGCGTGTAGATCTCGTTGCGCGCGAACTTGCCGTGGAACACCTGGCCACCCAGCGGCAGCGCATCCCAGACCGCTGCCGCCGTCCGCGGCGCCTCGGCGTCGAGCATCCGCGCCACCGCCGTCACCCCCCGCTTCTCGAGTGTCACGGTGATGAATCGTTCGGCACGGCCGGTCACGGACGGTCTCCCAACATCGTGAAGCCGGCAGCCGCCTCGTACGCCGCCGCGACCCGCAGCACGGTCGTATCCCGGTGTCGCGCAGCGACGAACTGAGCGCCGGTCGGCAGACCGTCGACGAATCCGCTGGGTACCGTGATCGCGGGCTGCCCGGTGAGATTGAACGGATAGCTGTACGGCGTCCAGGACGTCCAGTCCGGCGATGCCGATCCTTCGGGAACGGTGCGTCCCGCCTCGAAGGCCACGGTGGGCATCGAGGGGGTGACGAGCAGGTCGAACTCCTCGTGGAAGAGACCCATCGTGGTTCCCATCTCCATGCGCAGCGCGTTCGCGCTGACGACGTCGTCCGCGGTGAAGTCTCGGTGTCGTTCGAGCGCCTCGAGGAGCAGCGGGTCGACCTTCTCCTGCGCGCCCGGGCCGAGCCCTCGCACCACCACGTCGGCTCCGGCGAACCAGATGATGTGATACGCCCACGCCGGGTCTTCCCAGCCGAGGTCCACCTTCTCCACCGTCGCCCCGAGCTGTTCGAGCACCGATACCACGCGGTCCGTATTGGACTGTATCCCAGGATCATTCGAGCCGAAGCCGAGGTCGGAACTGTACCCGATACGCAGATCGGAGAGGTCCCGGACGTCGGCGATGGCGGCGGCGGCGCTCTCGGTGGGCGTCGCCAGCGCCGACCAGTCCCGCGGATCGTGCCCACTGAGGACGTCGAGGAGCAGCGCGCAGTCGCCGACCGTCCTGGTCATCGGCCCGACGTGCGCGACCGGCGCGAACGGACTCGGCGGATACATCGGGACCCGGCCGAGAGTGGCCTTGAATCCGACCACCCCGCAGTAGGCGGCCGGTATCCGGATCGATCCCCCGCCGTCGGTTCCCACCGACAGCGGACCGAGTCCGGCCGCCAGGGCCGCGGCAGAACCACCACTCGATCCTCCGGACGTCCGCAGTGCGTTCCACGGGTTGCGGGTGATGCCGGTACGCGGGCTGTCGGTGACGCCCTTCCACCCGAATTCCGGTGTGGTGACCTTGCCCAGCATCACCGCGCCGGCCTCGCGGAGTCGCGCGACCGCGGGGGCGTCGGTGTCCCACGCCATCTGATCCGACTCGATCATCAGCGACCCGCGCAGGGTGGGCCAGCCGCCGGTGAGCAGCAGGTCCTTGATGCTGACCGGCACCCCGTCGAGCGGCCCCAGCGGAGTGCCCGCCCTGAAACGTTCGCCGGCCTCCCGGGCGGCGGCGAGGGTCGCGTCCCGATCCACGAGGCAGAATGCGTTGACGGAAGGGTCGACCTGGTCGACGGCGTCGAGCAGTTCGACGGCCACCGCCTCCGGCGTCAGCTCACCGGTCCGGTAGGCGTCGGCCAGTTCGATGGCGCTGAGCCACCGTGCTGTTTCCGACATGCGCCCTCTAGTCTGTCGCAGTTGGTAGATTGTTGACAATCTACCTTGGAGGTGTGCGGGTGACAACCACCGTCGCGATGCTCTATCCCGGTCACGCTGCCGAAGACGACTACGAGCTCATCGCGTCCGTGCTCGTGGCCGCAGGCACCGACGTCCGCCTGCCGGTGACCATCACCGAGATCGAGTCCGATGACCACACCGTCGACGCCATGGCCGCGGTCGGCGAACAGCACCGCCTCGCCGAGGGGCTGCGACGAGCCCAGGCCGATCAACCGGCGTCGGTGATGTGGGCCTGCACCTCCGGGAGTTTCGTCTACGGCCTCGACGGCGCCCGACGTCAGGTGGCCGACGTCGCGGCCCTCGCCGGCCTTCCCGCGTCGTCGACCTCGCTGGCCTTCGTCGAGGCGTGTCACCACCTCGGACTGTCCCGGGTCGCGATCGCCGCAACCTACCCCGATCCCCTGGCCTCACGGTTCATCGGTTTCCTCGGCGACGGCGGCATCGAGGTGGTCTCGCTGCGCGCCAACGACATCGGGACCGCCTCCGAAGCCGGAATCCTGGACGGAGACGGCCTTTTCGACATGATCGCGGCCGCGGACCACCCCGACGCAGAGGCGCTCCTCATCCCCGACACCGCCCTGCACACCGCGATGTGGATCACCGGACTCGAGGAGAAGTTCGCGAAGCCGGTCCTGACCGCCAATCAGGTCACCGCGTGGCAGGGGTTGCGTCTCGCCGGGATCAACTCGTTCATACCGGAATTGGGAACCCTCTTCACTCGCTGACGGTCAGTCGATGACCGCCTTGGCCACCGTGATACAGGTGGTGATCCACTCGCGATCACTTACGGTAAGGGCACGCGAGGCGTTCTCCGCATCCTCGGTCGCCCAGTGCGCGTTGAGGATCATCCGCACGATCACCCAGTCGCGCGCCCGGTCCGGGTCGAGTCCGGCGGCGTCGACGATGCTGTGGAAACGGGAGCGGATCACGTACCGCGGGTCACCCCTTCGGCGGTCGAGGAGATTCCACAGCATCGGCGCGGGCTCGTAGTGCGGGTCGCCCGACATCGGGCTCGGGTCGATCGCGAGCCAACGTCGGCCGGCGGACGGCGCCAACAGTACGTTCTCGTGGTGCAGGTCGCCGTGAACGACGACACCCACCGTCGACTCATCGGAGAGAAAGTTCCGGCCGAGTGAAAGTGCCTGTTCGACAAACCGTCTCGGCACCGGAGCGTCGCGGGACATACGGGCCAGCCCCGCCAGCCAGTGCTCCAGATGCGTGGTCAGAGGCGTCATCCGTCCGGGCGCCGGTATGTGCAGGACGCCATACAGTTCCGCGACCACGCGGCAGGCCTCGTCGTCCTCGACCGTCGTGAGGTCCGTCCGCCCCAGTCGTTCGAGGAGCAGCGCGCGCAGCCGCGGGTCGGCACGCAGCATCCGCACCGCACCGCGTCCGGCCCAGTGCTGCAGTCCGAGTGCTTCCTGGGCGCCCTCGTCGTCGCCGTCGAAGGCGACCTTCAAGACCGCACGCTGTCCGTTCCGGTCGATCACCGGGATCACCAGCGACTCGAAGCCGTGCCACAGTTCCTCCCCGTCGCGGCGGAGCTCCCAGGCGTCGAGAAGCCCCGACGCGGTTGCGGGCAGCCGGCGAAGCCAGTCCTGCCAGGCGGGCCCCAGCGTGGACTGCTCCGCCAGACCCGCAGGGATGTCGGCTGGGCCGATCATGCACGCACGAATCGGTAGCCCATCCCCGCCTCCGTGATCAGGTGGCGCGGGTGTGCCGGATCTTCCTCGAGTTTCCGTCGGAGACTCGCGAGGTAGACGCGAAGATAGTTGCTCTGCCCGAGATAGCCGGGACCCCAGACCGAGTTCAGGATGTCGCTCTGGGACACCAGCTTCCCTTCGTGGCGGACCAGCATCTCCAGGATTCCCCACTCCGTCGGAGTGAGATGGACCGGCTCCTGCTCGCGGGTCACCTGTTTCGCCGCGAGGTCGACGACGAACGCGCCGGCGTCCACCACCGGCGACTCCGCAGTCACCCCCGACGCGGCGCCCCGCCGCAGGGCTGCCCGCAACCGGGCCAGGAACTCCTCCATCCCAAAGGGTTTGGTGACGTAGTCGTCGGCACCGGAGTCCAGCGCCACCACCTTGTCCGCCGCGTCGGTCCGCGCCGAGAGCACGATGACCGGGACGGACGTCCATCCGCGCAGACCCTCGAGGACCGTCAACCCGTCGATGTCGGGAAGTCCGAGGTCCAGGACGACGACGTGCGGGTTGAACCGCGCAACAGCCGACAGGGCTGCCGCGCCGGTTGCCGCCGTGGACACCGCGAAACCGCGCGCGTTCAGATTGATCCGCAGCGCGCGCAGCAACTGGGGCTCGTCGTCGACCACGAGGACGCGACTCTTGTCGGCGTTCATCGGCTCCCCTCCTCCGATCGCGGAAGGTCAGCCACTGTGGGCAGGTCCACGACCAGGGTGGCTCCGCCACCGGGAGTGTCCCCGGCGGACAGTTCTCCTCCCATCGCCGAGATGAACCCGTGGGCCACGGACAAGCCGAGCCCCACCCCGGACGACGCCCCCGCAGTGTCGCCGCCCTGATGGAAGGCCGCGAACACCTGTTCACGGTCGGTCGTGGGCAATCCGGGCCCGTGGTCGACGACGCGAATCACGCAGCGCGGCGGGTCATCACCGGTTCCGCTGACGGTGATCTCGACCTCGGATCCGCCGTGCCGGTGGGCGTTGTCGACGAGATTCGCGAGCGCGCGTTCCAGTAGACCGGGGTCGGTGTACGCCCACGCCTGGCCGAGCTCGATGGTCAGAACGAGGTCCGGGTTGAGCCGTTGCACCTCGGCGGCGGCGCGGTGCACGACCTCGGGCAGGAACGTGTGCTGCATCTGGGGTCGCACCGCCCCTGCGGCGAGCCGAGAGGAGTCGAGCAGGTTGCCGACGAGACCCGCCAGATGGTCGACCGACTCGTCGACCGTTGCCAGCAGTTCCGCGGTGTCGTCGGGGCTGAAGGTGACGTCGTCGCTACGAAGACTGGACACCGCGGCCTTCGCCGCCGCGAGCGGTGTGCGGAGATCGTGGCCGACCGCGGACAGCAACGCGCGCCGGAGTTCATCGGTTCGGGCCAGCGCCTCGGCAGAGGCCGCCTCGACCTCCAGGGCGTGCCGCTCGACGGCACCTGCTGCCTGCCCGGCCACGGCGGCCAGCACCCGCCGGTCCCGCGCGCCGAGTCTCGGCCCGCGGAGCAGCAACTCGAACTGCCCACCCGGTACCGAACACGTCGTGTCCGCGTCATCCGGACCGTTCAGCGGGCAGTCGCCGACCCAGGCCTCCACCGTCCGAGTGGTCTTCGACGTGCGTCGGACCAGTGCGACGGCCGTCTGGTCGTAGGTCTCACGTAACCGTTCGAGCAGGCCCGGGACATCGGCGCCGCCGAGCACGACGCTGGAGAACATCGCCAGCAGTTCCGCCTCGCGGGTGGCCTCCTGCGCCTGAGCACGCCGTACCGTCGCCGAATCGACCAGGGCGGCCACGGCGATCGCGATGAGCAGCATCACCAGGATGGTGATCAGGTTGTCCGGTTGATCGATGGTGAAGGTGAACCGGGGATCGGTGAAGAAGTAGTTCAGCAGAAGGCCGGAGACCACCGCCGACAACGCCGCGGGCGCGATGCCTCCGAGCATCGACACCGCGAGCACCGACACGAAGAACAGCGCCGACTGACTGGTGAACCCGAGCCAGGGATCGAGCAACCGCAGCACACCGGTCGCCACCAGCGGTACGACCACCGCGAGGACCCAGCTCAGCGGTCGATGGAACCTGGTGTCACGGATGTCGAGCCGGTGTCGGCGGGGCGTCTCCTCGTGCGTGACCATGTGCACGTCGATGCGCCCGCTACCGCTCACGACCGTCGCCCCGACACCTTCGTCGAAGATCCGTTGCCAACGCGGTCGACGGGACGTACCCAGAACCAATTGGGTGGCATTGACCCCGCGCGCGAACACGAGCAGCGTGGCCGGGATGTCGTCACCGACCACCGTGTGGATCCGTGCGCCGAAACCGGCGGCGAGCTCTCGGAGTGCGGTGAGATCGACGCCGCGATCACTGAGCCCGTCCCCGCGGACCACGTGTACGGCCAGCAGTTCCGCGCTCGATCGCGACGCGATACGACTGGCCCGACGCAACAGGGTGGGCGACTCCGGCCCGCCGGTGATCGCCACCACGACTCGTTCGCGTGCTTCCCAGGTGTCGGTGATCGAGTGTGCCGCACGATAATCGGCGAGTTTGTCGTCGACCTGGTCGGCCAGCCACAACAGGGCCAACTCGCGCAGCGCGGTGAGGTTGCCCTGCCGGAAGTAGTTGCCCAGAGCCCCGTCGACCCGACTGTACGGGTAGACCTTGCCCGCGGACAGTCGCTGCCGTAGCGCCTGCGGGTCGATGTCGACGAGTTCGATCTGATCGGCGCCGCGAACGACGTCGTCGGGCACCGTCTCCCTCTGCACGACACCGGTGATCTGGGCGACGACGTCGTTCAGGCTGGCGAGGTGCTGGATGTTCACGGTCGAGCAGACGTCGATACCGGCGTCACGGAGTTCCTCGATATCCTGCCACCGCTTGGCATTTCGCGATCCCGGAGTGTTGGTGTGGGCGAGTTCGTCGACCAGCACCACCTGAGGATGGCGCGCCAGGACGGCGTCGAGGTCCATCTCGTCGAATGTCGCCCCCCGATACGGGAGGGCGATCCTGGGGATCACCTCCAGACCCTCGACGAGGGCCGCGGTCGCGGGCCGCCCATGCGATTCGACGACCGCGACCACCACGTCTGCACCCTCGTCCCTGAGGTTCCGGGCCTGCGCCAGCATCTCGTAGGTCTTCCCGACGCCGGGTGCGCATCCGAGGAACACCTGCAACGTGCCGCGACCTTCCGAGCGTCGGCGCGACGCCGCCTGAGGCTCGTGACCCGCGTCGTCGCCGGTCCCGCCGCTGAGGTCATCCGCCGATTCTATCGCCGGTCAACGGGTGTGACACGTGGCCGGCCCGTGACCGAGCGCCAGGTTCACCTCGAGGACGTCGACCCGCGGCTCACCGAGGAACCCCCACTGTCTGCCCTGGGTGTGGGCGGCGATCAGCGACCGTATCTCCTCCGGCGGGCGACGGTTCTCGCGTGCCAGTCGCGGCACCTGAAGTGCGGCATATGCCGGACTGATGTGGGGGTCGAGTCCCGACCCCGATCCGGTGACGGCATCGGCCGGAACCGCCTGCGGTGACACTCCTTCCCGCTCGGCGATCAGCGCACGCCGGGCCTCGACGTTGTCGAGGAGGATGACGCTGTTCGGCCCCTGATTGCTCGCCGACGATGCGGACGGATCGCCGGTGGCCATCGGCGCGCCCTCGGCACCGAGGACACGC
Source organism: Gordonia sp. CNJ-863 (assembly GCF_001942325.1). NCBI lineage: Bacteria > Bacillati > Actinomycetota > Actinomycetes > Mycobacteriales > Gordoniaceae > Gordonia > Gordonia sp. CNJ-863. The sequence continues at coordinate 41,404 of NZ_MKKG01000003.1, read as the reverse complement.
GCGTGGAGGTACGGGTCCGGTCCGCCGGCCTCGACCTGCGGATCGACTCCGATGAGCGAGGAGCCCACCGCACACCCGGAGGCGTCGACCAGACGTGAGCCCTCCGCACTCGACGAGTCCACCCGCGAGATCGCCCACACCGCGGCGGGATAGGCGAACCCGAGGATGAGTGTCAGTCCGAGGAGCATCCCCAGTGCGGCGCCGCACTGCCGGAGGAGACCGGTCGCGATCGTGGTCATCGTGCTCACCCCATTCCCGGAACGAAACGGACGACGAGATCGATCAGCCAGATGCCGACGAAGGGTGCGACCACCCCGCCGAGCCCGTACACGATCAGGTTGCGGCCCAACAGCTTCGATGCCGACGACGGGCGGTAACGCACTCCCCGCAACGAGAGCGGGATGAGCGCGACGATGATCAGCGCATTGAAGATCACCGCGGAGACCATGGCCGACTCCGCCGAATGCAGACCCATGACGTTGAGGGCCTCGAGCTGCGGATGGACCGCGGCGAACATCGCCGGGAGGATCGCGAAGTACTTCGCGAGGTCGTTGGCGAGCGAGAAGGTGGTGAGAGCCCCGCGGGTGATGAGCAGCTGCTTGCCGATCGCGACCACCTCGATGAGCTTGGTCGGGTCGGAGTCGAGGTCGACCATGTTGCCGGCCTCCTTGGCCGCCGAGGTCCCCGTGTTCATCGCCAGCCCGACGTCGGCCTGCGCGAGCGCGGGTGCGTCGTTGGTTCCATCCCCGGTCATCGCGACGAGGCGCCCGGCCTGCTGCTCGGAACGGATGAGTGCGAGCTTCTCCTCGGGGGTGGCCTCGGCGACGAAGTCGTCGACCCCGGCCTCGGCCGCGATGGCACGGGCGGTGAGCGGGTTGTCGCCGGTGACCATGACCGTGCGGATACCCATCGAGCGCAACTGGGCGAATCGCGCGGTCATCCCCGGCTTCACGACGTCGGACAACGCGATCACTCCGAGCACGCGGGCGGGCCGGCCCGCCTCGTGCACGCCGACCAGGAGCGGTGTACCGCCGTCGGTGGAAATGCGCTCCACGTCCGCGAGGACCGCCGGTTCCACGGTTCCCGCCGACTCGGCGACCCACCGTCCGAGTGCGTCGGCAGCTCCCTTGCGGTACACGACCACCGCGTCGGCGTCGTGCAGGTCGGCCCCGTGCAGGTCGACGCCGCTCATGCGGGTCTGGGCGGTGAAGGCGACCACCTCGCGGCGCGTCGAGCCGACGGTCGGGGCCTCCGCGACCGGTTCCACCCCGTACGAGGTCCGGCACAGTTCGACGATGCTCCGTCCCTCGGGAGTGTCGTCGGCGAGACTGCACTCCGAGGCCACCCGCGCCAGTTCGTCGACGGACACGCCCGGCGCCGGGTGCAGGGCGGTGGCCCGGCGGTTGCCGTAGGTGATTGTCCCGGTCTTGTCCATCAGCAAGGTGTCGATGTCGCCGGCGGCCTCCACCGCCCGGCCGGACATCGCAAGTACGTTGCGCTGGACGAGCCGATCCATCCCCGCGATTCCGATCGAGCTGAGCAGGGCGCCGATGGTGGTCGGGATGAGGCACACCAGCAGTGCGATCAACTCGACGGGATCCGGCGACCGGCCGGCGTACTCCTGCATGGGCCCGATCGCCACCACCGCCAGCAGGAAGATGATCGTCAGGCTCGTCAACAGGATGTCGAGCGCGATCTCGTTGGGCGTCTTCTTGCGGTCCGCGCCTTCGACCAGCGCGATCATGCGGTCGACGAAGGTCTCACCCGGTGCCGTCGTGATCTTGACGACGATCCGGTCGGAGAGGACGACGGTGCCGCCGGTGACCGCGGACCGGTCTCCCCCGGATTCCCGCACGACGGGAGCCGATTCGCCGGTGATCGCCGACTCGTCGACGGTCGCGATGCCGTCGACCACATCTCCGTCGCCGGCGATGACCTCGCCCGCCTCCACGACGATGAGGTCGCCGACCCGCAGCGCACCACCGAGGACCTCGTCGAAGCCACCGTCAGCTCGTAGTCGACGGGCCACGGTGTCACGCTTGATCTTTCGCAGACTCTCGGCCTGCGCCCGCCCTCTCCCCTCGGCGACCGCCTCGGCGAGAGCGGCGAACACGACGGTGAACCACAACCAGGCCGCCACGGTCCAGGCGAACCAGGACGGACGAAGGACCGCCAGGGCGGTGGTGACGACAGCGCCGAGGAACACCACGAACATCACCGGGTTGCGGGCCTGATCGCGAGGGTTCAGCTTTCGCAGGGCCATCGGCATCGACGTCACGAGCGAGCGGACGTCGAAAGCGCCGCGGGACAACAGTTCCGGCTCGTCGCCCGCGGCAGGTTCGGCGTGGGAGGCGTCCGGGGCGGTGTCGATCAGGGGTGTGGTCACAGCAGCGCCTCCGCGATGGGTCCCAGCGCCATGGCCGGGAAGAAGGTGAGTCCGGCGACCAGCACGATGGTCGCCATGAGCAGCGTTCCGTAGAGAAGACCGTGGGTGGGCAGGGCGGAGAGAACCTCCGGTCGTGCCACCGGACGGGCCGACGCGGCCTCCAGGACGGCGCGCCCGTGACCGGGTCCCACCGGTCCGGTCGGGCGGGCACCGATGATGCCGGTGCTCTCGGCTGCGCCCTCGTCGGCCGTGCCGCGCGGACGCTGCCGGGCGAGAAGGCCCGCGAGTGCGAGCACGAGCACGATCGGCACGAACCGACCCAGCAGCATCGCCATGCCCAGAGAGGACTGGAACCAGTCACCGGTCACCGCGAGCCCACCGAAGGCACTGCCGTTGTTGTTGGCCGCCGACGCGTAGGCGTAGAGCACCTCACCGAAACCGTGGATCGCACCGGGTGTTCCCGGCTCGCCTCCGTTCCCCTGCGCCTCCGTGGTCGACGCCAGGATCACCGAGATCGCCGTGCCGGCCAGCACGAGTGCCGGCATGACGAGGACATAGAGCGCCGCCATGGTCATCTCCGGCTGTCCGATCCGCTTGCCGAGGAACGTCGGCGACCTGCCGACCAGTAGCCCGCCGACGAAGACGGTGATCACCGCCATCATCAGGATTCCGTACAGTCCCGAACCGACCCCACCGGGCGCGACCTCGCCGAGAAGCATGTTCCACAGGACCGCACCCCCGCCGGCCGCGGAGAAGCTGTCGTGCGCGGCATTGACTGCACCGGTAGAGGTCCCGGTCGTCGACACCGCGAACAGCGCCGAACCCGGAATCCCGAAGCGCACCTCTTTGCCTTCCATCATGGCGCCCGCCGCCCGAGCTGCCGACCCGGACGCATGACTCTCGAAGATCCATACGACGGTAAGCATGATCGCCCAGATCCCCGCCATCACGGCGAGAAGAGTCAGTCCCTGGCGCCGGTCTCGGACGAGGGTCCCGTAGGTCCGGGTGAGGCAGACCGGGATCACCAGCAGCGCGAAGATCTCGACCAGATTCGAGAACGGTGTGGGATTGGAGAACGGGTGCGCCGAGTTCGCCGACAACGTCCCGCCGCCGTTGGTGCCGAGTTCCTTGATCGCCTCCTGCGAAGCGAACGGACCGACCACACTGTGCACCTCCGCACCGTCGAGCGTCGTCCACGTGAATCCGCTGTGCCAGGACTGCACGACCCCCTGACTCAGCAGCAGCGTCGCCACGATGATGCTCAGCGGCAACAGAATCCGGACCACGCCGCGCACGAGATCAACCCAGAAGTTCCCGATCTCGCCGGTGGCCCCACGGTTGACGATCCCGCGGACGAGCGCGATGGCGACGGCCATCCCGACCGCCGCGGAGACGAAGTTCTGCACCGCCAGTCCTGCCATCTGGGTCAGGTTGGTCATCACGAGCTCAGGTGAGTACGACTGCCAGTTGGTGTTGGTGACGAAGGAGATCGCGGTGTTGAACGCCGTTGCCGGCGAGACGCCGGCCTTGCCGTCGGAGAACGGGAGGATTCCCTGGAGCCTCTGGACCGCGTAGAGGACCGCGAAGCAGACCGCCGAGAACCCCAGTACGGCAAGGGCATACCCCAACCAGGACTGTTGCCTACGCGGATCGACACGGGCCAGTCGATAGAGGATGCGCTCGACGCCGAGGTCTCGTTGCCCGGTGTACACACGCGCCATGTGGTCGCCCAGCGGCACGTAGACGGCGACCAGGATCACGATGAGCGCTCCGAACTGCAGGAGGCCGGCAGCAACTGTGCCCATCGTTTCTCAGAACCTCTCCGGGAACACGAGAGCCAGGAGAAGGTACACCATCGCCGCCGCCGCGAGCACGAGGAGTACGACGTTGGTCACCCCGGCCGCGGTCACGACTTGATCCGCAGATCGAGGCCGCGAACGGCAAGTACGCACAGACCGAACCCTGCGATGGCAAGCAGCAGGAACAGCACATCCGCCACGATGACTCACTCTCTGATCGCACCGATGGCCCACCGTGCGGTGGGCACACCGAAGGATCACGCGCCCCGCGGGGCACCGGAGAGTTCTTAACGCCGTTCTTACGGGCCGCCGGCAGTTCTTGACGACCCCTTGTCACCGGTCGTACTGACCGGGGGTCCCGCTATGTCGCCGTGATCGCGATCCCGATGGTGCCGCTTTCTCCACGACGCACCTTGCTGGCGAAGATCAGTACCCGCGCGAGCAGCCCGTACTTCTCGCCGAGCTTCTTGCGAACGTGTGCGGTGCCCTCGGCGTCGAGCACAACCGCGGTGCCGGCGACCGGCTCGCCGGACAGCTTCTTGCCCCGCGCATCCGTGGCCTGGACCAGGACCTTCGGATTCCGCCTGATCCGCTTGACCTTCCATGCTTCGGTTTCGGTCCACACGAGCAATCGGGCTCCGTCGAGTACCGCCCACACCGGTGTCGCGACCGGAGTGCCGTCCTTGCGATAGGTCGTCAGGTTCACGTACTTGGCGGTACCCGCCTCGCCGAACGTCGCGGCGTCAGAGGTCATGCGGCAATGCTACGGGCGAACAGCGATTGCGCATGGGTTGTCGGCCAGCCCACCGGGGTGATCTCGCCGCCGAACACGCCGGCGTCGCACAGCGTCGCCCACGCGGTCACCTGGTTGGCGGAGAGAACCGGCTTGCCGAGCTCCGCCTCCAGGTCGGCCAGGATGTCGTAGGTCCACAGGTTGGTACAGGAGACGAAGACGGCGTCGGCATCGGGATGATTCGCGGCGCGGATGAGATCCGCGGTCACGCGGTACGGGATGGTCCAGATCTCGCGATCGCGACCGAGACCGGCCTGGGCCACGACGCTCCTGCCGGACTCCGCGAGGAAGTCGCAGAGGAGTCCGGTGAGCGCGGCTGTGTACGGCGTGGCGACGGCGAGCGTCCCCACGTTCAGCATGTCCAGCGCCCGGATCAAGGCCTCTGACGTCGTGACCGCGCGCTCCGCGCCCGCGGCGAGCATGCAGTTGGAGATCTCCACCGCGCCCGCCATCCCGTAGACGAAGCTGCCCGATGCACACGCGTAACCGAACGTTCGCGGCCCGACCGACGAGACTGCCCTGACCGCTGCCGAGATCTCCGCGTGATTGTTCAGATCGCGGCACAGTTCGACGTCGACGGGAGCATCGATGTAACCGGTCCGCGTGAAGTACAGCGAGACCGAGTCCGGCATCCAGCGCCACAACTCCCGGTCGAGAGCCATGTCGAACGGGCACACCATCCCAATGCCGATCTGGGCGTTCATGCTCCGGATGATGGCACATTGTGTGATTGTCTACAATCGCTGCCGAAGTGCCGCGGCCACCTCGTCCCGAATGACGCATTCGTAGGCGTGGTCGTTGACGATCCCGGTCGCCTGCATGAGGGCGAACATCGTGGTCGGCCCCACGAAACGCCATCCGCGCTTCTTGAGGTCTTTCGACATCGCGACCGACTCGGGTGACGTCGTCATCGAGTTCGGCACGTGATCATCGGCGGGCGCATATCCCCAGAAGTACGACTCGAGCGAGCCGAACTCGTCGATGAGCTCGACGGCCCGCTGCGCGTTGTTGACCGCCGCTTCGATCTTTCCGCGATGCCGGATGATGCCCGCGTCGTCCAGCAGGCGCGTGACGTCGGCGTCGGTGTAGCGCGCGACCTTCTCCACGTCGAAGCCGGCGAAGGCCGCGCGGAAGTTCTCCCGTTTCATCAGGATCGTGCGCCAGCTGAGGCCCGACTGGAAGCCTTCGAGGCACACCCGCTCGAACAACGACGTATCGTCGGTGGTCGGGAATCCCCATTCGGTGTCGTGATAGGCGGTTTCCGGCTCGCGGCCCGCCCAGAAGCAACGCAGCCGACCGTCTGGTCCCTCTATCGTGTCTGCGGACATACGTCTCCCTTCGTGGCGAGGAGGCTACGGCACGGCTACGACAGATGGCCGCCGTTATCGTTCCGTTACCAAAGATTGCGAAAGCATCCCGTTGTGTCTCTCGATGGTCACTTCTCGCCGCTGCCCGCATAGCGTTGGTCACATCGCACCGAGAGCACTCCGGCACCGACGCCGAATCCCGCTTCGGAAGCGAGACAACACATCTGCGCCAAGGAGTTTCGTGATGCATGAATCCGACCTGAACAACCTCCTTGCCCGCGTGGCGACCGGGGACATGGACGCTTTCGCCCAGTTCTACGACGCAACCTGTGACCGGGTGTACGGCATGACACTCCGCGTGTTGCGCGATCCCGGTTACAGCGAGGAAGCGACGCAGGAGACCTTCCTGGCCGTCTGGCGCAACGCCGAGACCTACGACCCCCGCTCCGGTTCGGCACTCTCCTGGATTCTGACCCTGGCTCACCGCCGGGCCGTCGACCGCGTTCGGTCGGAGTCCGCCGCGACCCGACGCACCGTCGCCTACGGCATCGCCGACACGAGCCGAGAGATCGACGAGGTCAGTGAGTCGGTGGAGCGACGAGAGATCGCTCGCCTGATCCACACCGGCCTCGAGAGCCTCACCCCCATCCAGCGCCAGGCCATCGAACTGGCCTACTTCCACGGACTCACCTACCGCGAGGTCGCCGAGCACCTCGGGGTCGCGCTTCCCACGGTCAAGTCACGTATTCGCGACGGTCTCATCCGGCTGCGTCAGACCGTGCCGGGCTTGGCTGCCACCGGCTAGGGTTCCGCCGCCTCGCTCGCCCCCCCTTGTAAAGCACCCCTGAGAAACGCCCCTGAAACACCCCCTCCACGGGACCGCCGGCGACACAGTGTCGTCCGCGAACCTCTGGAGGGTTGTCCTCAGGGGCGTTTCTCGTCGAGGAGCCGGTCACCGGGACCGGTCACACCTGTCCGTACGGGTGCCATCCGTTGTGGTTCCACTTCCCGCCGCGACGCTCGCGCACCTCGCGCAGACTCGTACCGACGTACCGCGCCTCCAGCTCGGCATCCGGCGAGCCGGTGTAGACCCACCGTTTCGGGTCGAGGTTGCCGTCGGCATCCCGATACGCCTCCCAGTAATCGACGCGGTGCACCGCGCGGACGATGTCGTCGGCGAACACCAGGACCGGGAGATCGGGCACCGTGCGATGTGGTCCGGCCCGCCATCCACTGCGCGCCCACTCATAGATCTGCTCGGCACCGGCGTCTGGTCGGGCGGAATCGTCGACCTTCACCAGCACGCACGGCTCGGGCAGCGGAGGTGCGAGCGGCGCCGCGTGCTGCAGCACCATCTCGTCCAGTTGGATCGCGCCGCTCGACGCACTGTTCGTCAGCGGGAGTCGTGCCAGGCCGGCGAACTCGACCGTGAACTGCTGGACATACGCCGCCAACATCTCAGCGGAATCGACGACGTCGTCGCCGTGGCGGAGAATCCAGTGCTCCACGCCGAATCCGTCGGCATCGATGTCCCGGATGCGCTCCTCGGTCGCAGTCCAGACCGCCGGCGACTCGGCGTCCCCCACCACCTCCCCGGCATCCGGCGTGACACCGGCCAGCGCCGCGCGGGCGTGCTGGTGGACCCGGTTGCCGCGACCCGCACCCACGTAGAACACGGATGCATCACGCGGATCGACCAATGCGTAGATGTAGACGCCGAGTACGGACTGGACTTCGAGGGGCACGGGGTTCGGGGCGCCCGGCGCCGCGACCCCGACCGGCCGCAGGAGATCGAGGACCGCGTCGACTACAGACGGCCGCACCCCGAGACCGCCTCCGCGCAGACCGCCGATGATCACCTCGCCGGCACGCTCACGGTCGACGAACCGTCGGCCCGCGTTGGTGTCGATCGCATTCACGACGTCGACGACCTCGGCCCTCCGCGACCGCGCATCCCGTGACGCGGAACGCTCGTCCTCGGGGTCGAGCATCTCCGCGAATGCCGCCGACTCGAGGAATTCGACGAGCGCGGTGGCCGGCAACTCGACGGCGTCCATCCTGCTCATGTCCGCGATGATGCCAGGACGCGCGGGGTTGCGAGCGGTCGACTCGCCCCCACCGACGCGTCGCCACTACCAGACCGGTCCGCGCCACCCGCCGCAGACGACGAAGGGGCCCACCCCGAAGGATGGGCCCCTGGTCGTGTCACTCGTGATCAGCCGAGAACCAGTGACTCGCCGTCTGCACTGACGTTCACCGGAACGACGTCGCCGTCTCGGATGTCGCCGGAGAGCAGCTGCTTGGCGAGCTGGTCGCCGATGGACTGCTGCACCAGGCGGCGGAGCGGACGGGCACCGTACTGCGGATCGAATCCACGTGCGCCCAGCCATTCCTTGGCCTTGGGCGAGACCTCGAGGTCGAGGCGACGCTGGGCCAGCCGCTTCTTGAGCTGTCCGAGCTGGATGTCGACGATCGACACCAGCTCTTCGGGGCTCAGGGCGTCGAAGATGACCACATCGTCGAGGCGGTTGATGAACTCGGGCTTGAACGCCGAGCGCACCGCCATCATGACCTGGTCCTTGTCGCCACCGGCGCCGAGGTTCGAGGTCAGGATCAGGATGGTGTTGCGGAAGTCCACCGTCCGTCCCTGGCCGTCGGTGAGTCGACCTTCGTCGAGCACCTGCAGCAGCACGTCGAACACGTCCGGGTGGGCCTTCTCGATCTCGTCGAACAGGACCACCGTGTACGGCCGACGCCGCACCGCTTCGGTCAGCTGGCCACCGGCCTCGTACCCGACGTAGCCGGGTGGAGCACCGACGAGCCTTGCGACGCTGTGCTTCTCGCCATACTCGCTCATGTCGATACGGACCATCGCCCGCTCGTCGTCGAACAAGAACTCGGCGAGCGCCTTGGCCAGCTCGGTCTTGCCGACGCCGGTCGGGCCGAGGAACATGAACGAACCCAGCGGCCGGTTCGGGTCGGCGACACCGGCTCGGGCACGACGCACCGCGTCGGAGACGGCCTCGACCGCAGCCTTCTGCCCGATGACGCGCCTACCCAGCTCGTCCTCCATGCGCAGCAGCTTGGCGGTCTCACCTTCGAGCATGCGTCCGGCCGGGATTCCGGTCCACGCCGACACGACCTGCGCCACGTCGTCGGGTCCGACCTCCTCCTGCAACATCACGTCCTGACCGGGATCGGTACCGGTCTTCTCCAGCGCGGCCTCGAGTTCCTTCTCGAGACCCGGGATTCGGCCGTACCGGAGCTCGGCGGCGCGTCCGAGGTCACCGTCGCGCTCGGCGCGTTCGGCTTCTCCTCGGAGACGATCCAGCTCTTCCTTGAGGTCGCGGACCGCGTCGATGGCCGTCTTCTCCGACTGCCACCGTGCGGACAGCTCGTTGAGCTTCTCCTTCTGATCGGCCAGTTCGGCGCGCAACTTCTCGAGCCGTTCCTTCGACGCCGCGTCGGTTTCCTTCTGCAGCGCAACCTCTTCGACCTCGAGCCGGCGGACGATGCGCTCGACCTCGTCGATCTCGACGGGGCGCGAGTCGATCTCCATGCGCAGCCGCGACGCCGCCTCGTCGACGAGGTCGATGGCCTTGTCGGGCAGGAAGCGCGAGGTGATGTAACGATCGGAAAGCGTTGCGGCGGCGACCAATGCGGAGTCGGTGATGCGCACACCGTGGTGCAACTCGTACCGGTCCTTGAGGCCGCGCAGGATGCCGATGGCGTCCTCGACCGACGGTTCGCCGACGTACACCTGCTGGAAGCGACGCTCGAGCGCGGCGTCCTTCTCGATGTACTTGCGGTATTCCTCGAGGGTCGTGGCACCGACCAGCCGCAGCTCACCGCGGGCGAGCATCGGCTTGATCATGTTGCCGGCATCCATCGCGGAATCGCCTGTCGCACCGGCTCCGACGATGGTGTGCAGCTCATCGATGAAGGTGATGATCTGGCCGTCGGAGTTCTTGATCTCGTCGAGCACGGCCTTCAGCCGCTCCTCGAACTCACCGCGATACTTCGCGCCGGCGACCATCGAACCCATGTCGAGCGAGATGACGGTCTTGTTCCGCAGCGATTCGGGCACGTCACCGGCGACGACACGCTGGGCGAGGCCCTCGACGATCGCGGTCTTGCCGACACCGGGCTCACCGATGAGGACCGGGTTGTTCTTGGTCCGTCGGCTCAGCACCTGCACGACGCGACGGATCTCGGTGTCACGTCCGATGACCGGGTCGAGTTTGCCCTCGCGGGCGGCTGCCGTCAGGTCGGTCGAGTACTTCTCGAGTGCCTGGTACGTCGACTCCGGGTCCTCGCTCGTGACACGCCTGCTCCCGCGGACTGCGACGAACGCATCGCGCAGGGCCTGCGGGGTTGCTCCGGCGTTGTGCAGCAACTTGGCGACATCGGAGTCACCGGTCGCCAGACCGACGACGATGTGCTCGGTCGAGACGTACTCGTCGCCGAGCTCACCGGCCAGTTGCTGAGCTGCGCTGACCGCCGCGATCGATTCGCGGGAGAGCTGGGGGGTGGCACTGGCCTGGGCCACCGTCGGCATGCGGTCGACCAGCATCTGGGCCTGCGCACGAATGTTCGACGGGTCAACGCCCACTGCCTTGAGCAGCGGCGACGCGATGCCGTCGGACTGATCGAGCAACGCCACCAGGATGTGGGCCGGTCGCACGTCGGGGTTGCCAGCACTGGCCGCCGCCTGCACAGCAGCGCTCAATGCCTGCTGTGTCTTCGTGGTGGGGGTGAAGCTGTCCACTCGCGTGCACCTTTCTCTTTAGTCCAACAGGCTCAAGTATGAGCCATACGGAGGATGCAACGCCAACAAAGTTGAGTCCATTCCGCTCATGGCTTTCTATTTTGTGATCTGCGCCACTCCTACCAGAGTCGCCGCTTCCCGCCCGAAGCGCTAGCCGGAAGTAGCGCGGGTGTCGTCGAGGTCGCGCTTTTGCGCCGCGGGGGATGTCAGGCCATCGCATTCGTGGGTCGCGCCCCGGACTGACCGCCAGAACGATCGAGTCGGATGAGCCCGGAGAACTCGCACGCGCCTCACCCGCCTTGCCGTCGTCGCCGGATGGATGAGCAGCAGTCCGTTCAACCGTCCCGGGTGACCGAAACCGCGGCGTTCCGGACCCAGCTTTCAGTGGACACACGTACACTGAAATCATGTCTGTGGATTCCGCCCCCGCCCGCGAACTGCCGGCACTGGCGGCACTGGGCCGCGACGAGCTGAACAAAGCGGTCTCGGGCATCGCGGCCGTCCACTCATCCGTCGCCGACACCGTGTTCGCCGGTCTGCGCGTGGCGTGGGGAACGAGGGTCCGTCCGGCCCAGGTGATACATGACGCGATCAGCACGTCCGTCTACTCGGCGATCACATCGACCGTCGACGTGGCCGGCGACCTCGCCGAGTCGCTGACGGTTCACAACTCCGGCGTTCCGTCCGAGACCAAGCGGGGCGCCACGGCCATCGGCATCCTCGACGGGTTGATCGGTGATCAACTGACCGCCGAGCGGTCACCGCTGGCTCCGGAGATCGCCGTCCGGGTCGACGGCGCCGTCGTTCCGATCACCCCGGGCGACCTGGCCACGGCCTTCCCCCGGGCCACCGGACACCTCACGGTGTTTCTGCACGGGCTCATGGAGACCGAGTTCGCGTGGGAGCGCGGAGGCAAGCCCACTTACGGCGCGCGCCTCGCCGATGACCTCGGCAGCACCGAGGTCATGATCCGGTACAACTCGGGACTACACATCAGTGACAACGGCCGCCGTCTCGCCCAGCTACTCGACGATCTCGTGTTGTCGTGGCCGGTACCGGTGACCGACCTGACCCTCATCGGCCACTCGATGGGCGGCCTGGTGATCCGCAGTGCGTGCCATCAGGCCGTCGACCCGTACTGGCCCAAGCTGGTTCGACAGACCGTATGCCTCGGGACGCCGCACCTCGGCGCACCGTTGGCACGAGGGGTTCACTGGGCGACTGCTGCCCTGCGCCTGCGGCCGACCAGCCGCCCGTTCGGCACTCTCCTCGGTCGTCGCAGTGCCGGCGTTCGCGATCTCTTCCACGGGGCGATCGCCGAAGATCATTGGCGCGACACCGATCCCGACGCCTTTAGGCAGCCGGCCGTCGACTATCCGCCGCTCATGCAGGGGGCGCGACACCTTTACGTGACAGCGACCGTGACCCGGCGACCCGACCACCCCTTCGGCCGCATCGTCGGCGACGGATTGGTGATGACGAACAGCGGCGGCGGTCGAGATCGGAGGCGACACCTCGGATTCGAGATCGATGATGGACTCCACGTCGGCGGCGCCCATCACTTCACCTTGCTCAACGATGACGCCGTCTACGAGTGGATGCTGCCCCTGTTGAGGCCTCGGCGTGCGCTACCGCCGGGCACCGACTGACCCGCCCCGCACGATCGCGACCTCGCCCCACTAGCGCCGGTTGCAGGTGGCGCCCCTACCCCGAAGTCGAGATTCTGCGACGGCGCGAGCCGGTCCGCACTCGCCACCACAACCCCACCCACGACACGACAACCAGTGCAGCGACCAACCCACGAACCAACCCGAGTGCCGAATCCGGGTAGATCACCCCGGTCAGGTAGTTGTCGATGAATCCTGTCGGCGGCAATCCGGCCTCCCCGGCCCGACGCCGCGCCCAGTTCTCGGCGTCGGTGAGCGGGCACTCCAGACCGACGACCACCGACGCCATCCCCCACCCGACCGCGACCAGGTGCAGCGCGATGGTGCGCGGCCACCGCCAGGCGATGAACCCGCCGAACATGACGTACAGCAGGAACATCAGATGCAGGACCGCGATGCCGTCGGCCAGGACCCGATAAGGCATATGTCCAGCGTAAATCGATCGGGTTCACCAATCTGCCGATCTGGAACCCGCCGATATCGGACACTCGAAGCGAGAAGCACCCGTTCGACGGAAGGACGCCAACGGTGAGCGCGAGCATGACCGACGAGGCCGCCAACGTATTCGCCGATCCGACGGCCTACGCCGACGAGCCGCGACTGCACGCGGCGATGACCTACCTTCGAGCGCACAACCCGGTCGCCTACGTCGACAAGGCTCCGTACCGGCCCTTCTACGCGATCACCAAGCACGCCGACATCATGGACATCGAGCGCGACAACAACCTGTGGCTAAGCGAACCGCGCCCGGTGCTGGTAACCGCCGTGGCCGATGACTTCGCCAGGTCGCAGCTCGAGTCCGGCGCCGGGTTGCGCACCCTGATCCACATGGACGACCCACACCACAAGAAGGTGCGCGCGATCGGTCAGGATTGGTTCCGGCCGAACGCGTTGCGCGAGTTGCAAGTACAGGTGGACGCACTGGCGAAGCGTTACGTCGACAAGATGGTTGAGATCGGTCCGGAGTGTGACTTCGTCGAGGACATCGCCATCCACTTCCCGCTGTACGTGATCCTGTCGTTGCTGGGACTGCCCGAAGAGGACTTCCCTCGAATGCACCAGCTCACCCAGGAGATGTTCGGCGCCGACGACAAGGAGTACCAGCGCGGCGCCACGCTCGAGGAGCGGATGGCCACCCTGCTCGACTTCTTCAACTACTTCAGCACGCTGACCGCCTCCCGACGCGCGAATCCCACCGGCGACCTGGCGTCGGCAATCGCCAACGGCCGCATCGACGGTGAGCCTCTCTCCGACGTCGACACCGCCTCCTATTACGTGATCGTCGCCAGCGCCGGCCACGACACCACCAAGGACGCGATCTCCGGAGGTCTGCGCGCACTCATCGAGAACCCCGGCGAACTCGACCGTCTCCGCCGCGAGCCCGACCTCATCGGAACCGCGGTCGAGGAGATGATCCGTTGGACCACTCCGGTCAAGGAGTTCATGCGCACCGCCGCCGCGGACACCACGGTGCGTGGCGTACCCATCAGCAAGGGCGAATCCGTCTATCTCGCTTACACTTCGGCAAACCGGGACGAAGAGATCTTCGACGACCCGTTCACCTTCGACGTCGGGCGCTTCCCGAACAGACACCTGGCCTTCGGTTACGGCGTGCATTTCTGTCTCGGCGCAGCGCTGGCCCGGATGGAGATGAGAAGCCTGTTCAGCGAACTGATCCCACGTCTGGACTCGATCGAGTTCGCCGGCGAGCCCGAGTTGGCCGCGACCGTGTTCGTCGGCGGACTCAAGCACCTGCCGATCCGCTACTCGCTGCGCTGAGCCGCACGCATCGAACCCGGCCGAACTGGGTACACGCACGTCCATGACCCACTTCGACTTCTACTTCGATCCGGTGTGTCCGTTCGCCTGGGCGGCGTCACGATGGCTCCGTGACCGCGCGGCCGCCCACGGTGCCGACGTCGACTGGCATCTCATGAGCCTCGCGATCCTCAACGAGAACGAGGAACCCGACTCCGACGAACAGCACCGCCGACTCGAGACGGCTCGCCGTCTGGGTCGCGTTATCGCAGCTGCGACCGCGAAAGCCGGCGCAGACGCGATCGACCCGCTCTACACAGCGCTCGGCAAGCGAATCCACCACGCCGGCGACGAGATGACACCCGGTGTCGTCGCCGAGGTGCTGACCGCGGCAGGACTCCCCGCCGAACTGGCCGACGCCATGGACGACGAGTCGTTCGACACCGCGGTGCGTGAATCCCACCAGCGCGGTCAGGATGCTCTCGGTGAGGACGGCGGCAGCCCGATCCTCGGCATCGACGGCACCTTCTTCTTCGGTCCCGTGCTCGCCGACCTCCCGACCGGCGACGAGGCCGAGGCGCTCTACTCCTCGCTCGTCACCCTCGCGGGGACCCCGACCTTCGCCCAGTTGAAGCGACCGGCCGGTCCGCCGACGTTCTCGTGATCAGCGGATCTCCAGGTCGACCCGCTCGTCGTAGAAGCAGATGAGGTCCCGCACGGGCTCGGCGTCGTGCAGCGGATCGGTGTAGGTCCACGCGATGTCGGGGACGATCTCGTCGCCGACGAGTGCCGACCAGTACGTCGCCTGACCTTTGTAGGCGCACACGGTGACGGTGTCGGAGCGCTGGAGAACGTCCATCCGGACATCCTGCCGCGGGATGTAATGCCGCGGCGGCAGGTGCGTCTCCAGCAGCAGCGTGGGATTCCGGCTCTCGGCCAGTACCGTGTCCCCGATCCGTACGACGACGCGTCTGCTGGTGGGCAGGCAATCGATCCGTTGGTACGGGTCATGGGCGTGCCCCATGACGGTCTGTTCCTCCTCACGCCATTCGTCGAACGCGTCCCAGTCAAGTAGCACATAGTCGGCGAGATCGGGGTCGTCGAGCCGGAAGGCGGCCCCGGCGAGCATCCGCCCGTCGGCAACGATGTCGTACGTCGCGCCCGACGCGGTGTGCAGCGCGAACGGATGCGCCGGGGTCAGGATCGGCGGGTGCTCGGCGGGCGGCATCGTCGGTCGGTGGTGTTCGAGCAGGCCCTCGATGTCGGCGGACGGTACCGCGTAGCACCCGACCACCCGGTGTGGCTCCCACACCTGGATCGGGGCGGCGGAATCGACGACCGCCTGGCCGTCGACGAATGCTCGGACCCGACGGCGCATGTCCGTCCACCGCAGCAGATCCACCTGAGACTTCGTGACTTCATCCAGTGACGTGGCCATGGACCGATGGTCCTCCGGCTCGTGTCGATTCGCCAGGGCCCGGGCGGCGACCACCGTTGACAGTTCGCTCGGCGCGCGGGTAGGCAGACGAGGTGACCACTGCGCCGAGCTTCACCGAAACCCGCTTCGACGAAGTCACGGTGCTGGCGCCGGCCGGCGGCGGAGCGTTCCCTCGCGGCAACACCGTCGTCGTGCACGGCAGCGAGGCGACGCTGGTCCTCGATCCCTCCCTCGACGTCGATCACGACCCCGTCGGCGCGGATGCGGTCATGATCAGCCACGCCCATGAGGACCACATCGCCGGACTGCGCCACTTCGACACCGCCAAGTACGCGCACCACGACGAGGTCGGCGGAGTCCGCTCACTTCAGGTCCTCCTCGACGGCTACGGACTCACGCCGGACGAACGCGCCGCGGTCGACGCCCAGATCGGGGACACCTTCGCGCTCCCGCCCGGCTTCCCGGAGGCAGAGGGTGTAGGCGACGGTCATGTCTTCGACCTCGGCGACCTCACCGCGACGGTCGTCCACCTGCCCGGCCACACGCGCGGACACTGCGGTGTACTCGTGGAACCGACGGGCTTCTTCTACATCGCCGACATCGACCTCACGTCCTTCGGACCCATGTACGGCGACGTCGGCAGCAGCGTCGACGACTACCTGGCCTCCCTCGCGCGCGTCCGCGAGGTCGACGCCCGCTGGTACGGAACCTTCCATCAGAAGGGAGTCGTGGAGGGCGCCAAGGACTTCCGGGAACGCCTGACTGCGTACGAGGGCGTCATCCACCGCCGTGAGGAACGCCTGCTGGCGTTCCTCGACCGGCCCCGGCCACTCGACGAGATCGTCGAGTACCGTCTCGTGTACCGGCCGCATGTGCAGATGCCGTTCGTCAACGCGGTCGAGCGCCGTACGGCCGGGCTCCATCTCGAGCGCCTCATCCGGCACGGACAGGTCGCGCGCAGCGACGACGGGTCATTCCACCGGAGGTGACCTGCCCGACAGATTCAGCTGCCCTTCAACATCGCGGGCCTACCGTCACTGCGTGAACACCATCAACGGATTGCCTCTCCACCCCCTGCTCGTACACATCGTCGTCGTGCTGGTGCCGCTCAGCGCGCTCATGGCGATCGCCGCGGTGTGCTGGCCCGCCGCTCGCGCCCGCCTGGGGATCCTCACTCCCCTGGTGGCTCTCGTCGCGCTGATCGCCCTTCCGCTCACCACCAGTGCCGGGGAATCACTGGAGGAGCAGGTCGGCCCCAGCGCGGCAATCGAACGCCATGCCGGATTCGGCGAGCAGGTGATCTATTGGGTGGGGCCGCTGTTCGCGCTCGCCGTCGTCTGGTGGGCGCTGCACAACGAGCGGGTGACAACCGCCGTTCACGCGAGAATCCCGGCGTCGTCCAAGCTCTCGCAGCGGGCAGTGGCAGTTGCTCTCGGGGTCGCACTGGTCGTGGTGGCGCTCGGTTCGCTGTACATCGTGTTCCGAACCGGGGAATCCGGTGCCAGGTCGGTCTGGTCCTGACACGCACGAACGTGTGAATCTCCTCGACCCCGCCGACTCCGGGCAGATACTGGAACACATGCGCGTACTGGTCGTCGAGGACGATCCGCGGGCGGCCGAGACCCTGCGTCGGACCCTGCAAGCCGAAGGCTGGGCCGTCGACACGGCCGCCGACGGAGTGGAGGGTGTCGAATCCGCCTGTGCCCGAACCTACGACGTCATCGTCAGCGACATCATGATGCCGGGGCGCAACGGCTACGAACTCGTCCGAGAGCTACGGCACCGCAGCGTGTGGACGCCGGTTCTCATGCTGACCGCCAAGGACGGCGAGTACGACGAGGCCGACGCCTTCGACCTCGGCGCCGATGACTACATGGTCAAACCGTTCTCCTTCGTCGTCCTGTCCGCGCGACTGCGTGCGCTCGCACGACGCGGCGCCCCGGAACGACCCACCGTCCTGCAGGCCGGCTCGCTCTCCCTCGACCCGGCGAGACGGGAGGTCCGACGCGGGGAGACACCGATTCGCGTGACCGCCCGCGAGTTCGCGGTCCTCGAATACCTGATGCGGCACAAGGGCGACGTGGTCAGCAAGGACGACATCCTGCAGTCCGTGTGGGACGAGCACTACCGCGGCGACGACAACATCGTGGAGGTGTACGTGGGCTATCTCCGACGGCACATCGACACGCCCTTCGGCTGCCGCTCCATCGAAACGGTACGCGGCGCCGGTTACCGACTCGCCGACAACGGCGGTGACCCGTCGACCTGATCCGCCCGGAGCGGTAGCGACACCTCGATGGAGCAACCCCCGCCGTCGGTGTCGGAGACGGTGACGGTGCCGTGATGCGCACGAACGATCTCGTCCACGATCGAGAGCCCGAGTCCGCTACCTCCGCGACGATCTCGTGAATCGTCGAGCCGGACGAAGCGGCCGAATACACGCGCACGATCGTCGGCGGGGATGCCGGGCCCGTCATCGGCGACCCTCACCGTCACCCGATCCGGCTCGACGGCCATCGTCACCGCAACCGCGGAACGGGCGTGACGAACTGCGTTGTCGCACAGATTCCGTACGACGCGACCGAGCTGATCACGATCGCCGATCGCCCGGACCGGCAGCACGGTCGCCGAGATGTCGAGATCGGTCGTGAGATCGAGACGGGTGACCTCGTCGTTGACGATGTCGTCGAGATCCACTTCGTCGAGCGACGGCCGGAGTCCGTACTCGTCGGCGCGCGCCAGCAGGAGAAGATCGTCGACGAGGTCGCGCAACCGGTGTGCCTCGGGCAGGAGAAGAGTGGACACCGTCCCGGAGTCGATCGGTTCACCTGTCCGGACGGCGAGTTCGAGCAACCCCAGAATCGTGACCAGCGGACTACGCAGCTCATGTGAGGAGTCGCCGACGAATCTGATCTGTTGTTCGCGAGCGAAGGCCAGCGCATCCAGCATCTCGTTCATCGTCACCGCCAGGGTGGCGATCTCGTCGTCGGTGTCGGCGACCGGAACGCGCCGCGCGACGCCTGATCGCGAGATCTCCGCGACCTCGGCGCGAATCGCCTCGACCGGCCGCAACGCGCGACCGACGAGCTGGTAGGTCGTCACGGCCGCCACGACGAGAATGCTCGGAAACACCACGCACAACACCCCGAAGACCGTCCACACCGTCGCGTGGAGGTGTCCTTCGCCGGCGCCGACCACGACGTTCAGCACCGTCCCGTCCGGCGTCGTCACACCCCGGACGACGGCGCGGAACTCGGTGCCGTCGCCCGGAAATGTCGCGTCGTTCACGGTCCGCCGCACTCCTGCGTCGACCGGGGTCACCAGCGGACGTACCCGCTGCCGTTCATGACTGGCCGCGAGGACGGTCCCGTCCCGGGCGAGGACCTGCACCACGCCGATCGAGTCGGTCGGCTCCAGCTCCGTCGGTGGCACCGCTCCGATACCGCCCCGCGCGAGGGCATCGACGATCTCCTGGCTCCGCGTCGACGTCGCTTCATCGGCGGCGTCCGTCAGCGATCGGTAGACGACGATCAACACCAGACCGCCGGCGACCGCCAAGGCCACGAAGAGGGTCGCCACCCCGACAACCGTCAGCCGCAGTCGAACACTGCGCCATCTGAGCCCGAACAGGTCATGCTGTGGCACGGTCGCACTCATCTCACCATCGACGTAGGCACTCACTGACCTCCGCCAGCACCCGCTCGGCCCGTTCGGCCCCCAGCGCCTGAGCCGCGCCGGTGACACCGATCTCGAGTTCACCGGCCGACGTCGGGCATCCCTCCACCTGCAGCAGCCACCGGGTACGACGCGGCGGCAACGCGTAGAGGGTTCCCCCTGCCGACGGGGGCGAGATCACCGGCGTCCAGCCGAGCAGGACGGGTACGGGAAACAGATTGTCGGCGTCGACGGTTCGGCCGGCGAGATCCAGGACGTCCTCCATGGGTGCCGTCGCGGCTCGAATGCAGGTGCGTCGCAACGTGACCGCGGCGTCGCGGTCATCACCGGCCGACAGCGGGGTGATGACCGCGAGCACATGATTGCCCACCACGTCCTCCGCACCCGCGGGCCGTTTCGACACCGTTGTCGCGGCCAGGACTCGGAGTTGACCGGTGATGTTCGCCAATGCCGTGGCCACCACCTCGCCGAAGGCTTCGAACGGCGTCAGGTGTTCGGCCGCCGCCCGGCTCCGGAAACGGGCATAGGTGTCGGCGTCTATCAACACACGCCGTCGGACCGCGACATCGTTCCTCCGCGACGCCGGGTCGACCCCGTTCCACTCGAAGACCGAATCGCTCTGCTGCACCAGCAATTCCTTCCAGAAATTGTGCAGCTCGAGGTCGTCCTCGTCGGCGCCCGGCGGCGTCGTGGTCTCCAGCGCGAACGACGCACTCTCCGGCGCCAGAGCCCCGCCCGTCATCAGTGTCTCGGCGTCGCGGGCGAGCACCCCGAGCGAGCGCCCGTCCACCGCTATGTGATGCATCACCGCGACCGCGGCCATGACGTCGCCGTCCGAACCGACGAGAAGACGCACCGCGATCGGCGGCGCGACCCGCACATCGAGGCCGGCCGCCATCTCTTTCGCCTCTGCGCGCAGCCGCTCCCGATCCGGCACCTCGACCACGTCGGCCAGGTCCACGACCGCGTCGACGACGTCGCGGCCCGTCGTCCGCCGAACCGGGCCCGCGGCGGTGTCGGGATACACCGAGCGCAGAGCGGGGTGGCGTTCGAGGAGGGCGCCGATGAGCGCCGTTGTCTCCTGTGTGCCCGGCCGCGCCCATGACGCTGGGACCCAGGCGACGCAGATCAGTTGCGCGAACGGGTGACCCGGCTCGCGCACCACGGTCAGCTCGGCGGGCGTCAGAGAACGCTCGGCGGTCGCGTCGCCCGCCGATTCATCGCGCACCGGTGTCGTCGCCGCCGTCATCAATTCGCCGAGGGACGCGAGATCGGGCGCGGTCAACACGTCGTTCGGTCCGATCTCCGGGTGTCCTGCCTCTGCGAGTCTCTGAGCCACCCGCACGACGGCCAGCGAGTCGCCGCCCTGTTCCACGAAACCCATCATCGGGTCCACCGATTCGATTCCCAGCACTTCCCCGACCACTTTCACCAGCAGCGCTTCGTGGGGGCCCGCCGCCTCCCGCGACGGCGCGTTGACCGGCAACGGGATGTCCCGCAGCGCGGCGATACTCAGCTTTCCGGTGGCTGCACGAGGCATCTCGTCGAGGACGACGACCATGGTCGGCACCATGTACGACGGCAGCATCCGCGCCAGCTCCCGGCGAAGCGCACGCGAACCAGGAGGGCGGGAGGTGTCGTCGGGGACCACGAACGACACGATCCCGGGAATCCCCGCCGGCAGATCGCGAAACGTCGTGGCGCAGCGTCGGACTCCTGCACAGCGCATGAGTGCCGCGTCGATCTCGCCGAGTTCAATCCGGAGACCGCGCAACTTGACCTGGCCGTCACGCCGGCCGAGGATGCGCAGGTCACCGGCGTCGGTCCAGGTGGCGATGTCACCGGTTCGGTACATGACCGTATCGTCGGAGATGGTGCATTCGACGAATGCCTCGGCGGTCTGCTCGGGGTCGTCCAGGTATCCGTCGGCCAATTGCGTTCCCGCACAGTACAGAGTGCCGAGTGCGCCCGGCGGCTGAGGTCGGCCGCGCCGGTCCAGTACCGACTCGGTCACCCCGACCATCGGCGGGCCCACGGTGATCTCACCGTCCGGCGACAGTGGCCGGGAGATGTTGATACTGCACCGGGTTTCCGTGGGACCGTACGCATTCCGCATGGGCACACGTCCACTCCAGCTGTCCACCAGTCGGGGCGGCAGGGCCTCACCGCCGACGATCACCTGGGTGAGCCCGTCCGCGAGGTCGACCGGCAGGGTGTCGAGTACCGACGGCGTCATGATGATGTGGGTTACGCCCGCTCGCCGAATGAGCTCGGCGAGAGGATCGCCGCCGCGGGTCGACGCCGGCGCGACGATCAGTGTCGCGCCGGTCGCGACGGCGGACAGCATCTCGACGAAGCCGGTGTCGAACGTCGGGGACGAGACGTGCAGCACCCGTGACCGGGAGGTCAGCGCATACGACTCCCGGATCTCGGCGACCAGGGCGGGGATCCCGCGGTGCGGCATGACCACACCTTTCGGGCGCCCGGTCGAACCCGAGGTGAAGAGAATGTACGCCGTGTCGTCGGGACCGCGGTCGAGCCCCGGCGGTCTCCACTCGCGGGTGTCGACGGAAGTTGTTGCGGTGTCCCCTTCTTCGGTCAAGTCGACCCAGCGGACACCGCCGTCGACGACCACCCCCGGGTCACACACCCCGACCCGTGCTCCGCTGCGGGCGAGGAGCGTCTGCGTTCGCGCCTCCGGGGCCGTCGGATCTCCCAGCGGTACCCAGGCGCCGCCGGCCAACAGTACCGACCAGAAGGCGACCACCGAGGCCGCCGACCGCTCCACGGCGACGACGACCGGGTCCCCTGCCCGCACGCCCGCCGCCGCGAGCCGCCGCGCACCGCGACCAACCCGTTCCGCGAGCTCGGAGCGTGACCACTCGATGTCGCCGTCGACGAGCGCGGGCGCCGACGGATCGGCTGCACAGTAGTCGGCGAACAACGCTGCCGTCGGGCTGAAAGGCGGTGCCGGCGGTCCGTTGCGACGTCGGAAGCGATCCCACTCCCCCTCCAGGAAGACCGCGTCGTCGGGGATCGGCGCTTCGTCGTCGATCTCGCGAACCAGGGCCGTCAGGAAGTTGTCGTATCGCGCGGCAAGAGTGTCCAGTGCCGCAGCGTCGAAGCTCACCGCCGGCGCTTCCCAGGTGACCGCCCGGTGCCCGAGCTGATCGGCAGGGTGCATCGTCACCGCCACGTCACCGACCGGGCCGGTCCGCATCACCTCCAGGGACCAGTGGAGACCGTCGACGACCGGCGGGGAGAACGAGGGCAACAGGTTGACCACCACCCCGACAGCGGCGGATCGCGGGCTGTCACGAAGCATGTCCTCACGCGAGTAGAGCTGGTGCCGCAACACGTCGATCACTGCCGACGACACTGCTTCGACCGACTCCGCGGCCGTGAGGTCACCGATCCCGCCCAGGGCGAGCGGCACCACATTCGACAGCGGCTGCACCGCGATTCGACGCACCGCCGACGTACGCGCCGCGACCGGGAGCGCGAGCCCCACGTCGGGAGTGTCGAGGAGCCGCGCGCACAAACCGGCCAGCGCCGCGATGAGCTCCTCCGACCGGGCGGATCGTGGACTCGTCAATCGTCGTGTCACGCGGGTGATCTCCGACGTCATCCGCGCGGGCACTGCAGACAGCAACGACGGTTCATGTCCGGCGAGAACGGATTTCCAATGTTGCGCATCGGATTCCCGACGGCGCGACACGGCGTACCGGTCCTCGTCGGCCGCCAGCTGAACGGGGTCTGACACCGGAAGATCGGCCGCCGAGGCCGAGCCGCCGTACACATCGGCGACATGACCCATGACCCGCAAGACCCCGGCACCGTCGGTCAGCACGTGGTGGACACGTATCACCCATCGGTGCCGATCCTCGGCCAGCCGGTGCAGCTCACTGCGGAACAACGGCATCGTGAGGTCTGCGCCGTCGGCGTCGTCGATGAACTGCTGTGCGCGGCTCTCGCTTTCGGCTTCCGGATCAGCGGACCGGGAGAGATCGACACTCACCATCGACTCGAGTGAGGAGTTCGCACGCCGGAGTGGTTCGGCGACACCGCCATCCGGCGTAGTGGGCTCGGCCGGGGAGAATCCCGCCGGGATGTGTACGTCATCCCACCCGACGTGTTCGAGTACCGCACGAGTCGTCTCGACCAGACGCGGGACGTCGAGCGGCCCACGCAGGGTGAGCCCGAATGCGATGACGTGAGAGACGTCCGGTTGAAGGACCTGGGACATCCACAACGCACGTCGCGTCGCCGTCATCGCCGTTCGCCCCGGGACGGGTCCTCGACGGGCGATCGTCGGCGGTGCTGCTCAGCCGGGTCCACATCTCGAACGTAGTCCCGGAAAGTTGAAAGGCGGCTGAAGTACGAGGTACGCGGCCTGCCCTGTCGTCGCATCTGCAGGCAGTTCACGCCCCCAGCGCCCTGGCGAACATGGGCCAGGACTGGTGCATCTGGTCCTGCCAGTAACCCCACGAGTGGGTCCCGACCGCCGGGAACCGTACGACAGCCGGGATACGAAGGGCCGCAAGCCGCTGAGCCAGGGTGACCGTGCAGCTCCGGGCGGCGGCCTCGCTGAAGCCGCCGGCCGTCACCTGCGCAGCAAGCTTTCCGACGTCCCCGCGGACCGAGCGGTCGGCCGGGTTGTCGTGCCCGCCCGGCAGGCCGGTGGCCGCAGAGATCCACAGTGCCGGCGTGCGACGAGCCAGCTTGTATGCGTTGACAACGGGGTCCTGCGCAGCCCATTCGGGGTCGCCCGGCAGCCCGTACATGTTCGTCGCGTCGGCTCCGTAAGGAACGAAAGCGACATTCCTCAGCAAGAGCTGCCCGGTGGGCGTCGCGGTCTCGGCACAGCCCGAGTAGGCACCCACCGCGCGGTACAGACCGGGATGATTCTCCGCGAGGCGGATCACCGAGTTGCCGGACATCGAGATCCCGGCGATGCCACGCGACCGCCCGAAGCTGTATCCGCCGTGCCTCCCCTCGAACGTCGCAGGCAGTTCGGAGGTCAGGAACGTCTCCCAGCGCAGCGGTCGCGACGTCTTCACCTGGTATCGGAAGTTCGCCGCCGGGTCCACGCGCCGCCAGTTGGCGTAGTAGGTCGCCGCGCCGCCGATCGGGGTCACGGTCCAGACGTTCTTGTTGGCGTAGAAGGCGTTCGCGTCGGTGGCGTGGGTCCAGTCGTCGTTCTCCTCGCCGCCCGACGACCCGTTCAGCATGTACATCACCGGTGCGGCCTGGTGGCCGTTCGCCGGGGTCTGTACCAGCAGCGGGACCTGCGTCTGCATCGACGGAGACCACACCGAGGCGACGAAATTCCGTGGCGACGTCCAGGTCTGCCGGTAGGGCGCTCCGGGACTCGCCTGTGCGTACCGGACGCCGTCGAGCGTGCGGGCCTCCGCGGTACCGGCTCCGATACCCAGCAGGCCGACGACCACGGCGAACACCGAGAAGATCGCGATGCCCACCGACGCCCTGCCGCCTGAGGTGCGAGGAGCGAAAGCGCCCGGCCCCCAGCTGCCTGAGGTGCGAGGAGCGAAAGCGCCCGGCCCCCAGCTGCCTGAGGTGCGAGGAGCGAAAGCGACGAGCCACGAAGGCCTGGTGACGTCATTCCCCGACTTGCGCTTCATACGGAACTCCCACCTCGGCGTGCACCGGGGCCGACGGCCCCGCGCTCCGTCATCGTAAACACGTGGGATTGCGCACGGGAACCGCTTGGTCGATCGTCCAGGTCCGCGGGGCGAGTCAGGCCGAGGGCGCGGGTGACCTCGACTCCGCCGGACCCAACCGACGTACTACCGTTTGTCGTGTAACTCGACTCGGAGGTTTTACTGTGCAGAACATCGGCGTCATCGGCGGCGGCACCATGGGAGCTGGCATCGCGGAGGTGTGCGCGAAGTCCGGCAGCGATGTCGTCATCATCGAGGTCAAGCAGGAGTTCGCCGACGCCGCGCGTGCGCGCGTCGAGAAGTCCCTGGCCCGCGCCGTCAGCAAGAACAAGCTCAGCCAGGAGGACGCCGACGCCGCGCTCGGCCGTCTGCGCGTCAGCCTCGACTACGCCGACCTCGCCGACCGCGACCTGGTCATCGAGGCCGCTCCCGAGAACGAGCAGCTCAAGCGCGACATCTTCGCGCGCCTCGACGAGGCCGTCGGCGAGAACACCATCTTGGCCACCAACACCTCGTCGATCCCGATCATCAAGGTCGCCACCGCGACCAAGCGTCCCGAGCGCGTCGTGGGTGTCCACTTCTTCAACCCGGTCCCGGTGATGCCGCTGGTGGAGATCATCTCGACCCTGGTCACCTCGCCGGAGACCGCCGAAGCGGTCAGCACCTATGTGAAGGACGTTCTGGGCAAGAACCCGGTCAACGCCGGCGACCGTTCGGGCTTCATCGTCAACGCTCTGCTCATCCCATACCTCTGTCAGGCCATCCGGATGTACGACTCCGGCTACGCCTCGGCCGAGGACATCGACACCGCAATGAAGGGCGGTTGCGGCTACCCGATGGGACCGCTGACCCTCGTCGACACCATCGGCCTCGACATCACCCTTGCCGCCGCCGAGTCGCTGTACGACGAGTTCGCCGAGCCGCACTTCGCGCCGCCCGCACTGCTGCGCCGCATGGTCGACGCCGGTCACCTGGGCCGCAAGTCCGGACGCGGCTTCTACTCCTACTGATCGAGCCGGGACGATCCCGGCAGAACGCCCCCGACGACGCACCATGCGTCGACCGGGGGCGTTTTGTCGTCTTCGCGCTTTTCCCCCGGTGCACGAAACCCGGCTGTGACCCACCTCACCAACCACGTAGGCGACTGTGGCATAACAGTTTTCGGATCAACACTGCGGCGGATATCGAGAGGGAGGTTACGTACCCGGTCGTCGTGGCAACACTCTGGACGTACACATCCCGTCGCGGATGAGAAGGGAGCGAGACCGAATGACTGTTTCGACCACCACCGTCCACCAGCAACTTCGTGCAATCCTCGCGATGACCCACACCGAGATCCAGATCGCCGAGACGCGTCAGGCCCAGGCCCGGACCGACGCGATCCGCAAGGAGCTCGCCGAGAACGCCGAGAACGCCCGGCTGCGCGCCGTCGCGATCGAGGAAGCCCTCCGCGAACGCGGGGGACTCGTCGACGTGATCCGTCCCGTGATCGGCCGGGTCGGCGCCCTGGCCAAGACCGTCGTCGAGCAGGCCCAGCCGCTGGACGAGGCACTCCTCGACGATCTCGCCCTCGAGCAGCGACTCCTCGCACGTTCGACGTACCTCAAGGCCCTCGCCACCGGTCAGGAGGACAAGGCACTCGTCGATCTCGCCGAGAAGCTGATCGTCGCCCACACCGCGACGGCCGACTGGCTGACCACCGTTCTCGCCGAAGAAGCATTGGGCGGGCCGACCGCACTGCGTCGTGGCCCGACCCAGTGGGTCAGCGGACTCGCCGCGCGTGCGCTCGCCGCACCGGCCAACGGCGCCTCGTGGGCCATCGACCGGACCGCCGACTTCGCCCGACAGATCCCCGATCCGGTCGCGCTGGTACGCAGCCGCTTCGCGAGCGCCGTAGACGACGCCGCGGTTGCCGCCTCACGCGCCGGTGACGCCATCGAGAACGCGGGCACCGCTGTCTCGAAGACCGTCGCCGCCGGACGCGACGCAGCCCTCGAGGCTGTCGAGGAGAGTGCCCGCGACAACGGCGCCAAGGGTGCCGCGGACGCACTCCACCAGCTCCGCGCGATCACCGGGACTGTCGAGGCCGAGGACCTGCCGATCGAGGGCTACACCGACCTCAACGTCGGCGATGCCGTGGCCGCGGTCAAGGACCTCACCACGCCGGCCGATCTGCGGGTGACCCTCGCCTACGAGGAGACCCACAAGAACCGCCAGCGGGTGGTCTCGGCCATCGAGATCCGTTTCGCCGAGCTCGCCAAGGAACTGGTCGGCATCGACAGCTGATCTGGCACAAGACAACACGACGGCCGTCATCCTTTTCGGATGGCGGCCGTCGTCGTGTGTCCGCACCGCGCGCGTCTGACGTCGCGATCACGGGATCCGTTCGCGCTCATCGATATCGCGTGAGCGCGAACGGACGAAGTGAGCGAAGAATCGCGACCGATTCGTCGAAATCGCAGCTCACGCGCCCAGTCGCGTCGTAATCTCGCGCGATGACCTTCCGCACCGCAACAATCACCGCCCTCGCCGCGGCCACGCTCCTCACGCCCGGCCTCCTCGGGCCGGCCCTCGCGAATGCGACTCCCTCGTCGGGGATCTCAGCGGTCACCCTCGCCCACACCGACATCCCTGCCGGACTGCTGCCGTTCATCCCCCAGGGCGCTCACGTCGAGGTCCGCGAGATCACCATCGCCCCCGGCGGCACCACCGGCTGGCACTACCACGACGCCCAGATCTACGGCTTCGTCCGGCAGGGCACTCTCACCCACCCGGGAGCGGACTGCAAGCCGGTCGTCTACCGGGCGGGCCAGATCATCGAAGAGCCCGGCGGGAAGGTCAACACCCACGAGGGCACCAACCTCGGCACCGTTCCGGTGATCCTCGACGTCCTCTACGTGATGCCGCCCGGCAAGCCGTTGTCGGAGGACGCCGACGCACCGGCCTGCGCGCAGCCGTAGACGTTCGCGCCGTAGCATTCCGACGCACCGAACTCAACCGACCGGGAGACCCGCCGCCTCGGTGATGATGTGCGCCAGGTCGCCGGGTCGGCTCCACATGGGCCAG
Organism: Gordonia sp. CNJ-863; assembly: GCF_001942325.1. Taxonomy (NCBI): domain Bacteria; kingdom Bacillati; phylum Actinomycetota; class Actinomycetes; order Mycobacteriales; family Gordoniaceae; genus Gordonia; species Gordonia sp. CNJ-863. The sequence continues at coordinate 13,066 of NZ_MKKG01000003.1, read as the reverse complement.
TGCCCGGTCGGCAGGTCGACGAAGTCGACCTGCTCGAGCCTCGACACCTCGGCGAACATCGGGTGACCCGCGTCGGCCAGCTCCGTTATCCGCGCGCTCGGGATCGAGCAGCACACCAGAGTGGTCGGGACCGCCAGACGCGCGTCGTTGGTGAGCTCCACCCGCTGCCGGAGCACGAGCCCGGGTTCCGGAACGGCCCTGGCCCGAAATCGCTGGAGCGCTTCGGTGCTCAGCCCCTCGAAGCTCGCCTGCTCCCCGAGTACATCGAAGGGCGGCAGCGAAAGCTCGTCCAGATCCTCCGGCGCATCCGGGGCGAACACGCTCCCCGACGCGACGGGACCGCTGTCAACCCAGACCACGCGGCGTATGAGTTCCGGCCGCCGATCGAGCACCAGACTCACCGGCGCGTTTGCCCCGCTGTGCGCCACGATCACCACCGGCACGGACTCGGATGCCCCTGCTCCGAGGAGCGTCTGTCCGATCGCCTTCGCCTGGTCGTCGAGCGTCCTGGAGGCCCGTCCGCAGTCCTGCTCGTCGAGGCCGGGAAGCGTCATCGGAATGGCCCGCCGACTCGCCGCGGTCAGGTGTTCCAGTACCTCGTCCCATGCCCACGCCCCCAGCCAATGTCCGGCGATCAGGATGATGGGTGGGTTGCTCTCATTCGTCGTCACGTCACGAGGCTGCCAGGCCTCTAGGACAGCTACTGTCACCATTCCGGCAGCGGCCCTGCGTCTCCCGTGGTCGTGTACGACGACCGCGTCACGCTCCCTCTCAGCTGACCCGTCAATCCGCTGTTCCCACGGAGTTTTGATCAGATCCAGAAAAACGACGTGAACGCGTAGACGGTGTGCCTAAGGTGGTCGCGTGGCATCGACATCGGACTATGCCCAGCAACTCCGGGCCGCGGACCTTCGAGTCACCCAACCACGGGTGACGGTCATGCATGCCGTCGACGAACATCCCCACACCGACACCGAGACCATCTACGGCATCGTTCGCCAGACGCTGCCCAACGTGTCCCGCCAGGCCGTCTACGACGTCCTGCGGGCGCTGACCGAAACCGGTCTCATCCGGCGGATCCAACCGTCGGGTTCGGTGTCGCTCTACGAATTCCGCACCGGCGACAACCATCACCACGTCGTCTGTCGCTCTTGCGGAACCGTCGAGGACGTCGACTGCGCGGTCGGCGAGGCACCGTGCCTCACCGCCTCCCACGATCACGGTTTCGTCCTCGACGAAGCTGAGGTCATCTACTGGGGACTCTGCCCGGATTGCGTCAGTTCAGCCCCGATTTGATCACGCCCGTGATCGCAGCCCAATCGGTTCCACCATCGAAAGGAATGTCGTGACCTCCGACAGCCGCCCACCGAATTCCGCAGAAGACACCCGGAGCAACAGCGAGAGCGAGAACCCGGCGATCCCGTCGCCGGAGCCCAAAGCGCATGCGCCGCTGACCAACAAGGACTGGTGGCCCGAGCAGATCGATCTGTCGGTCCTGCATGCGCATTCCCCGCTGTCCAACCCGCTGGGCGAGGACTTCGACTACAAGAAGGAATTCGCGAAGCTCGACGTCGAGGCACTCAAGGCCGACCTCGTCTCGCTGATGACCCAGTCGCAGGACTGGTGGCCCGCCGACTACGGCCACTACGGCGGCCTGTTCATCCGCATGAGCTGGCACGCCGCCGGCACCTACCGCATCTTCGACGGCCGCGGTGGCGGCGGTCAGGGTGCGCAGCGCTTCGCCCCGCTCAACAGCTGGCCGGACAACGCCAACCTCGACAAGGCCCGACGCCTGCTGTGGCCGATCAAGCAGAAGTACGGCAACAAGCTCTCGTGGGCGGACCTGCTGGTCTTCGCCGGCAACGTCGCGCTGGAATCCATGGGCTTCAAGACCTTTGGCTTCGGTTTCGGTCGCGAGGACATCTGGGAGCCGGAAGAGGTCTTCTGGGGCCCCGAGGACCAGTGGCTCGGCACCGACAAGCGCTACTCCGGTGAACGCGAACTGGCAAAGCCGTTCGGCGCCACCACCATGGGCCTGATCTACGTCAATCCCGAAGGGCCCGAGGGCAAGCCGGACCCGATCGCGGCCGCCTACGACATCCAGGAGACCTTCGCCCGGATGGCGATGAACGACGAGGAGACCGCAGCCCTCATCGTCGGCGGCCACAGCTTCGGCAAGACCCACGGTGCCGGCGACGCCGATCTCGTGGGCCCCGAGCCCGAGGCCGCACCGATCGAGCAGCAGGGCCTGGGCTGGAAGTCCAGCTACGGCAGCGGCAAGGCGGAGGACACCATCACCTCGGGTCTGGAGGTCGTCTGGACCAACACGCCGACCCAGTGGGACAACAGCTTCCTCGAGATCCTCTACGGCTACGAGTGGGAGCTGCAGAAGAGTCCCGCAGGCGCATGGCAGTACGTCGCCAAGGACGGTGCGGGAGCCGGCACGATCCCCGATCCGTTCGGCGGACCGGGACGTGCACCCACGATGCTGGTCACCGACGTGGCCCTGCGCGAGTCGCCGATCTACGCCGACATCACCCGCCGCTGGCTCGACCATCCCGAGGAACTCGAGGTGGCCTTCGCCAAGGCCTGGTACAAGCTGCTCCACCGCGACCTGGGGCCGGTCACCCGCTACCTCGGACCGTGGGTTGCCGAGCCGCAGATCTGGCAGGACCCGGTGCCGGCCGTCGACCACGAGCTCGTCGACGACTCCGACATCGCGTCGCTGAAGGGCAAGCTGCTCGAGGCGCTATCGCCCACCCAGCTGCTCAAGACCGCGTGGGCGTCGGCGGCGAGCTTCCGCAGCACCGACAAGCGCGGCGGCGCGAACGGTGCACGCATCCGTCTCGAACCGATCAAGAACTGGGAGGTCAACGAGCCGAGCGAACTCGCCAAGGCCCTGCCGGTCTACGAGCAGATCCAGAAGGACTTCAACGACTCGGCGTCCGGCGGCAAGAAGGTGTCGGTGGCCGATCTGATCATCCTCGGTGGCGCCGCCGCCGTGGAGAAGGCCGCCGAGGCCGCCGGTTTCCCGGTCACCGTACCGTTCACCCCGGGTCGCACGGACGCCTCGCAGGAGGAGACCGACGTGGACTCGTTCGAGGTGCTCGAGCCCGCGGCCGACGGCTTCCGCAACTACAGCCGTGGCGGTGAGAAGGCCCCGCTGGAGCAGCTGCTGCTCGAGCGCGCCTACATGCTCGGCCTCACCGCTCCGGAGCTCACCGTGCTGATCGGCGGACTCCGTGCCCTCGACGTGAACTACGGCGGCTCCAAGCACGGCGTGTTCACCGATCGCCCGGGCGTGCTGTCCAACGACTTCTTCCGCAACGTCGTCAGCATGGACTACGAGTGGAAGTCGGGCACCGACGAGAACGTCTACGAGGTCGTCGACCGCTCGTCGGGCGCGACCAAGTGGACGGCGACCGCCGCCGACCTGTCCTTCGGTTCGCACTCGCAACTGCGCGCGCTGTCGGAGGTCTACGCTCAGGACGACAACGCCGAGAAGTTCGTCAACGACTTCGTCAAGGCGTGGGTGAAGGTTGCCGAGAACGATCGTTTCGATCTGGGCTGATCCAGCCTGATCGATCGGGGGCACCCCGCGGACCAGGGCCGCGGGGTGCTTCCGTGTTCAGGGACGAGCTATAGTATGGATTGATGAATTTCTCAATCCGTCAAGTCATCAACTGGCACTGCCTGCCTACCGACCGCCGTTGGAGTGACCCGTGACCGATCCCGGCCCCGACAAGCCGCTGTACGAGATCAAGGCCAACTTGTTCAAGGCCCTCGCGCACCCCGCTCGCATCCGGGTCCTCGAGGTGCTCAGCGCCAACGGTGATCCGACGCCGGTCAGTGAACTCCTCGCCGCCACCGACCTCGAGCCGACGCTGCTGTCGCAGCATCTGGGCGTCCTCAAGCGGCACCGGGTGGTCACCGCCAACCGCGTCGGCAACGCCGTCTTCTACGAACTCGCCCACCCGAAGATCTCCGATCTCCTGGTCATCGCGCGCACGTTCCTGATAGACACCCTCGACGCTCAGCGTGAGCACCTCGACGCCATCTCGTCACTTCCACCGGTGACCCGCCGGTGAGTACCGACGCCGTCACCGGCACGCTCGCCCGGATCAAGGGCTTCGCCCCCCGACGCAGCGATTACGCCGACCTCCCCCGGAGCTGGAAGACCGACATCCTCGCCGGCGTGACCGTGGGCATCGTCGCCCTCCCCCTGGCGCTCGCCTTCGGCATCAGCTCCGGCGTCGGCGCCGCCGCGGGCCTGATCACCGCGGTCGTCGCCGGTCTCGTCGCCGCGGTCTTCGGCGGCTCGCACGTCCAGGTGTCCGGGCCCACCGGCGCGATGGCGGTGATCCTGGCGCCGATCGTCGCCGAACACGGCCTGAGCAGCATCGCCATGGTCACCGTCCTCGCGGGCTTGCTGGTGCTGATCGCAGGCGTACTCGGACTCGGACGCGCCGTGACATTCATCCCGTGGCCGGTCATCGAGGGCTTCACCCTCGGCATCGCGGCAATCATCTTCCTGCAACAGGTGCCGGCCGCGTTCAACACGGCAGCCCCGGCGGGCATGCGGACCCTGAACGCCGCGATCGACGTCGTCGTCCACGCCGACTGGTCGCAGGCCTGGTCCACGCTGACCGTCGTCGCGATGGTCGCGGTGATCATGGTGGTGCTGCCGCGTGTCCATGCTTCCATTCCCGAATCTCTCACCGCGGTCATCGCGGTCACCCTGATCGTCTACTTCACCGATGTCTTCGACGTGGCGACGATCGGGCAACTGCCGTCGTCGCTGCCCGCGCCCTCCATCCCGCACGTCGACTCCGAGGCACTGCGGGCGATGTTCAGCGCGGCGGTGGCGATCGCCGCGCTCGCGGCCATCGAGTCGTTGCTCTCGGCTCGGGTCGCGGCGACCATGTCGCCCACCGGCCCGTACGAACCCGACCGCGAGCTGTCCGGGCAGGGCCTGGCGTCGATCGCGTCGGGTCTCTTCGGCGGCATGCCCGCGACGGGCGCGATCGCCCGCACGGCGGTCAACGTCCGGTCCGGCGCCCGCACCCGCGTCGCCGCGATCGTGCACTCGCTGTTGCTCCTGGGCGTCGTCTACCTGGCCACCGGCCCGGTGTCGGAGATCCCGCTCGCCGCGCTCGCCGGCGTGCTCATGGTGACGTCGTTCCGCATGGTATCCGTCGGGACCGTCCGCGCGATCCTGCGGTCGACCCGCTCGGACGCCTGATCTTCGTCGTCACCGCGATCATCACCGTGACGCTCGACCTCATCGAGGCCGTCGAGATCGGCATCGTCGTAGCGGCGTTCTTCGCGCTGCGCCAGGTCGCCCAGCGGGCGAGCGTGACCCGCGAGCCGCTGCCGGGTCCCGCGCAACCCGGCGACGAGCGCATCGCCCTGCTCCGGCTCGACGGCGCGATGTTCTTCGGCGCTGCCGAGAAGATCTCGACCACCATCTCCGCGGGCGCCGACCGCAACGAGTCGGTGTCGGTCGTCATCATCCGGATGTCGCACCTCGGCATGCTCGACGCCACCGGCGCCCGCTCGCTCGCCGAGATCGTGGCCGATCTCGAGAAGCGCGGCGTCACCGTGATCATCAAGGGGGTGCAACCCGAGCACCTCGCGCTGCTCGAAGGTGTCGGCGTCGTCGACTCCCTGCGCCACGACAACCATCTCGTCGACACCCTCGACGAGGCCATCGCCCACGCGCGAAGTCACGTCGAACGCGAGAGGATGTGAACTACCTGCATCGACGCTGGTTTCAAGAGCACCGGGACGACCCGTCTCCGGCGGCATCAAACCACAAGACCCGAGGCCCCTGAACGCGAGGCTGATCACAGGGGGCAGAATCGGGGAGTAGTTGTCACACAAGCACACCGCAAGCGTGGTATCGGTGAAGCCTGACTCACAAGGTCGCCGGCGACACCGGTTAATACAGACAGAATCGAGAACATCAGGCATGAGCACCCAGAAGCCGACCATCATCTACACGTTGACCGACGAAGCCCCATGCTCGCCACCCACGCGTTTTTACCGGTGGTGCGCACGTTCGCCGGAGCGGCCGGCATCGAAGTCGAGACCAGCGACATCTCGGTCGCAGCGCGCATCCTCGCCGAGTTCTCCGATCTCCTCCCCGAAGATCAGAAAGTCACCGACAACCTCGGCGAACTGGGCAAGCTCACCCAGGATCCCGACACCAACATCATCAAGCTCCCCAACATCAGTGCCTCGGTGCCGCAGCTCCTCGCCGCGATCAAGGAACTCCGGGAAAAGGGCTACGACCTTCCCGAATTCCCCGGCAACCCGAAGAACGAGGAAGAGCAGGCGATCCGCGACCGGTACACCAAGTGCCTGGCAGCGCGGTCAACCCGGTTCTGCGTGAGGGCAATTCCGATCGCCGCGCGCCGAAGGCCGTGAAGGAGTACGCGCGCAAGCACCCGCACAGCATGGGCGAGTGGTCGATGGCGTCGCGTACCCACGTCGCGCACATGCGCGAGGGCGATTTCTACCACGGCGAGAAGTCGATGACCGTCGAGGGCGACCGCAAGGTCAAGATGGAACTCATCCCGGACGACGGCAGCGAGACCCTGGTTCTCAAGCCCGAGGTCGACATCACCGACGGCGACGTCATCGACAGCATGTTCATGAGCAAGAAGGCGCTCATCAAGTTCTACGAAGAGCAGATCGAGGACGCCTACAAGACCGGCGTCATGTTCTCGCTCCACGTCAAGGCGACGATGATGCGCGTCTCGCACCCCATCGTCTTCGGCCACGCGGTGAAGGTCTTCTACCGCGACGCCTTCGAGAAGCACGGCGAACTGTTCGACGAGCTCGGCGTCAACGTCAACAACGGCCTGTCGGATCTCTACAGCAAGATCGAGTCGCTCCCGAGCGCCCAGCGCGAGGAGATCATCGACGACCTGCACAAGTGCCACGAGCACCGTCCCGAGCTGGCGATGGTCGACTCGGCCCGCGGCATCTCGAACTTCCACTCCCCCAGCGACGTCATCGTCGACGCGTCGATGCCCGCGATGATCCGCGCCGGCGGCAAGATGTACGGCGCCGACGGCCGCCTCAAGGACACCAAGGCGGTCAACCCGGAGTCGACCTTCTCCCGCATCTACCAGGAGATGATCAACTTCTGTAAGACCAACGGGCAGTTCGATCCCACGACGATGGGCACCGTTCCCAACGTCGGCCTGATGGCGCAGAAGGCCGAGGAGTACGGCTCGCACGACAAGACCTTCGAGGTCCCGGTCGGCGGCACCGCCAACATCACCGACATCGAGACCGGTGAGGTCCTGCTGACCCAGACCGTCGAAGAGGGTGACATCTGGCGTCTCTGCATCGTGAAGGACGCCCCGATCCAGGACTGGATCAAGTTGGCCGTCAACCGCTGCCGCGACTCGGGCATGCCGGTCCTGTTCTGGCTCGACCCGTACCGCCCGCACGAGAACGAGCTGATCAAGAAGGTGCACAAGTACCTTCCCGAGCACGACACCGAGGGCCTGGACATCCAGATCATGTCGCAGGTCCGCGCCATGCGGTACACCCTCGAGCGCGTCGTCCGCGGCCTGGACACCATCTCGGCCACCGGCAACATCCTCCGCGATTACCTCACCGACCTCTTCCCGATCCTGGAGCTCGGCACCAGCGCGAAGATGCTGTCGATCGTGCCGCTGATGGCCGGCGGCGGTCTCTACGAGACCGGTGCGGGCGGTTCGGCACCGAAGCACGTCAAGCAGCTCATCGAGGAAAACCACCTCCGCTGGGATTCGCTGGGTGAGTTCCTCGCCCTCGCGGTCAGCCTCGAGGACATGGGCAAGAAGTTCGACGACCAGCGTGCGGTGATCCTGGCCAAGGCGCTCGACGCCGCAACCGGCAAGCTGCTCGAGAACGACAAGGGCCCGTCGCGCAAGACCGGTGAGCTCGACAACCGCGGCAGCCAGTTCTACCTCGCTCTGTACTGGGCCCAGGAGCTGGCCGGCCAGACCGAGGACACCGAGCTGGCCAAGCAGTTCGCGCCGCTGGCCGAGACCCTCGCCGCGAACGAGGAGAAGATCGTCGAGGAGCTGAACTCCGTGCAGGGTCAGCAGGTCGACATCGGCGGCTACTACTACCCGGACTGGGACAAGACCGCTGCCGTCATGCGTCCGAGCAAGACCTTCAACGAGGCACTCGCTTCGCTCGACCTCTAGTTCTCGCCGCACCGATCGAGAACGCCCCGGGTGATCCGTTCACCCGGGGCGTTTTTCGGCACTACCGTCGACACCATGGCCGATGCCGACATCAACTTCTATTTCGATCCCGTGTGCCCGTTCGCGTGGATGACGAGCAAATGGGTTCGCAAGGTCCAGGCGCAACGTGACTACAGCGTCGACTGGCGGTTCATCTCGCTGCGTCTGCTGAACGCACACATCGACTACGCCGCGCATTTTCCACCCGAGTACGAGGCCGGGCACACCGCCGGTCTCCGGCTGCTCCGCGTCGCCGCGAGCATCCGTCGCGAGCACGGCCGCACCGCCATCGATCCGTTCTACACGGCCCTCGGCACGCTGTTCTTCGAGGAACACACCGGCACGTACACCGTCGACAACACCGACCACCGCGGCACCGCCGGCTTCCTCACCCCGGTACTGGAGGGGCTCGGGTTGCCCACCCATCACGTCGACGCACTCGAGAACACCGACTTCGACGCGGAGATCCGAGCCGAGACCGAGGAGGCGCTCGCACTGACCGGCCGTGACGTCGGCACACCGATCATCCACTTCCAGCCGCCGAGCGGCGTCGCCTTCTTCGGCCCGGTCATCAGCCGCCTGCCGAGCGACGAGGACGCAGTCACGTTGTGGGACCACGTGATCGGGCTGGCGAGCTTCCCCGGATTCGCCGAACTCAAGCGGAGCCTGCGGGAGAAGCCGCAACTGCGCGCCTTCGGCGTGACCGCCGACGAGACGCCCGAGCAGGAGGACTGGCACGCCGGCAGTCGGCGGACCCGCGAAGACTAGTGCCGTACCGGCTTTGGAGTCGAGACGGCACCAGCACCTCGACGCCGCGACACGAACACGACACCCGTGGTGACCACCAGCGCGACGATCGTTGCGATGGCAACGCCCACGATGCCGGTCGTCTCGCCCTGCGCCGTGGCCAGGATGCCGAGGAACGCCCAGATCAGCGTGAGCCGGGTAGGCGACCAGGACGGACCCGACCGCGGCGGTGACAGTGAGTCCGAAGACTGCACACACGATGAGAATGATGAGCTGCCAGCCGAGGGACTGCGAATCGGCGAGGTCGGTGCCGATCGCGGCCGCCCAGTTCTGGAACACCGCCGCGGTGGCCCACGCGACGTAGATGCCGACCAGGACGCGGCCAAGGACCCGCAGCCAGCCTGGTGCCGCGTCGTCGGCGGGGCGCGCCGCGATGCGTGCGGCGTCGAGTAGCACCACCGTCATGACGGTCAGCACGATCGGCGTGACCCACGTCCATTCCGCCGCGGACACCAGAATCCAGATGGCCGCGCCGGCGAAGGCTATCTCGAGATCGATCAGCAGGCGACGCGGATCTGCGGTCCCCGTCGCACCTTTCCACACCACTGCGAGCGCGAAGACGACGGACACCGAGCGCCCCCACGAGGTACGCACCGGGGTCGCGGGATCGGGACTCCTCGACCACCACGTCGAGATCACCGGTGCGTGCCGACGGTACGTCCGCGAACCCTGGCTCGACGATAGCTGGAACCGGGTCATGGTCCGGCGCAAGGAGGTCCGGTGCCGCCCGCAATCCGGCGAACAGGAACTCGGGACAGATCGTCATCGCGACCGCGTGGATGGCGTAGACCGTCACCAACTGTCAGGGCAGATACACGGCGATGAGGATCCCCGCGATGAGACCGGTACCGGCACCGATGAGCGAGCCGGTCGCCATGAACGCACGGCCCTTCTCACCTCGGTCGGCGACCATCATCGCCGCCGCCGCACCGGTGCTCAGCGCCACCGACGCGCCCGTCATCAACCGGCCGGGGAACAGCACCAGCGGGTACCAGGCGCCGACGACCTCCACGAGGTCGCCGACGATCGCCGTGATGAACGCGATGGGCAGGACCTTGCGCGTGTGCCGGATCAGCGGACCGCGAGCCGAGATCAGCAGGATCACGATGAGTGCAAAGAAGTAGGTGGCGAACAGGACCGCTGCGGCGGCCGCCCCGAGCATCTTCTCGGCCGCGCGAACGACTAACCTGACCGGACACAGATGTTCGGAAGGAGTTCAAGTGGGCGGCAGGGTTCTCGCACTGGTTCACGGTGTGCGGCCGGAGTGGCGCGAAACGGTGCTCGGTTCGTTGCTGCCCGCCTTCGTCGACCGCGGATTCGACGTCGTCATCCACGACGTCGAGGACGGGCCCCCGCCCCCGTCAACCGGATTCGACCTGGTATGCGTGACCGGCTCCCCGGATTCGGCCTTCGACGCCGCACTGCCGTGGGTCGAACCCGAACTGCGGTACCTCTCCCACACGGTCGGCCGACAGATCCCGATCTTCGGTATCTGCTTCGGCGCCCAGATCCTCGCGCGAACTCTCGGCGGTTCGGTGGCGCCGAGCACGCGTCCCGAGCACGGATTCGTCACCGTCAGCACCACCCGTCCCGATCTGGTCGAAGCGGGCCCGTGGATGGAATTCCACCACGACACCATCACCGTGTCCGATGTCGCCGAGGTGATCGCGGTCAACGACGCGGGGGTGCAGGCCTACGTCTCCGGCCCACATCTGGGCGTGCAGTTCCACCCGGAGATCACACCGGACTGCTTCTCCGGGTGGCGCAAGGGATTCACAAGCGCCCGGTCGGGCAGCGACGATGGGAAGATCGACACCCGGGCCCTCGCCGTTGAGATCGATTCTGCCGCACCCGAGACCGCAGCCCGCTGCGACCGACTCGTCGAACGATTCCTCGAGCACGCCGGGATCAGCATCACTGCTGCCTGAGGTGCGAGGAGCGTTAGCGACGAGCCACGAAGGCGGCGGCCTCAGACTCTCGAATCAGCCCGTCGGCTGAAGTCCCACGTACTTGTCGGCGACGCCCGGGGCGTCGAGCTCCCAGTCGGTGAACTCGTACAGGTCGGTCGCCACCTCGGTGATGACGTCGCGTAGTTCAAGCTGCTCGAGCCAGCGTTCCGGGATGACGCCGGCCCCTTCGCGCGCGCCGAGCAGGTTGCCGGTGATCGCCCCGGTCGAGTCCGAATCACCGTCGTGGTTCACCGCGAGCACGATGGCCTGCTCGAAATCGCCTGCGACGAGCGCGCAATAGATCGAGATCGCGAGCGCTTCCTCGGCCACCCAACCCTCGCCGAGTCGGGAGATCGCTTCCTCCGGCGCGACGTCTTCACCGGCGAGCCGCTCGGCGAGTTCGACGGCGGCCAGGGTCTCCTCGTGCTCGGGTTTGGTCCGGAGGATGTTCTTTGCCGCGGCGAGCGCGTCCTCGAGAGGGGCACCTTCGGCGAGCTCACGGACCATCAGGGCGAGGACGCCGCCGGTCAGCGAGCCCGACGGGTGCCCGTGGGTCAGCGCGGCGATCGCGGTTCCGAGATCGAAGGTTCCCATCGCTGACCACTCCGCGCGAGCGGCGAACAACCCGACCGGCGCGGCACGCATGACCCCGCCGCAGCCCTTGCTGTCATTGTCTGCCGGAGTGCCCGGCCGCGTCGTGGAACGCAGCGTACTCAGGCAGGTCGTGCCGGGGGCGCGCTGGCTGTGGAGCTCCCGGTGCTCGGTCAGCCAGCTGGCGCGCTCGCCCATCGGCAGCACGCCGTGCCGGGGGCGCTCCCCCTGTGTCATGAACCAGCGCAGGTAGGCGCGGGCCGTCGACGCCGCAAAGCACGAGATCCCGCCGTCGCAATCCCGTAGCCACGCGCGCAGCAGTCCCTCGGCCGTGAAAAGGGTCATCTGGGTGTCGTCGGTGATGGTTCCGGTTCCGCCGTATGCCGGCGCGTAGGAAGTGATGCCCGTCTGGCCGAACCGCTCCATGATCGCCGAGCGCGACATGAATTCGACCGATCCCCCGAGTGCGTCGCCGACCGCACCCCCCACGATGCAACCGACAAACCGTTCTTTCATCGGCGTCACCTGCGCTTTCCCGAGTAATTCCAACCATGTTCACACGGGTCGACGATGTTCGCAGGCCGGTGGTTCGATTGAGGCCTACGTCTCGTTTCCCGTAGTGGGATCCCTTTGCCGATCAGATCGGTTGGCGGAGCCGGTCCGCAGGTTTGTCAGACCCCCGGGGTACAACTGAAGACACAGGAATTCGATGACACAGCAGTAGTCGACGACGGTCCCAACCAACCGCATTACCTCCATGAGAGGGACGGCTGCCGTCATGATCGACACCGACACCACGTCACTCGACGCACACTTCGACCAACTCGTCGAGATCACCGCGCCCTCCGACGACCCCACCGGCCGCACGACGTACGCACAGTTGGAGTTCTGGCGACTGATCCGCAACGTCGCCGGCCACCAGATCGCCACCCACGCAGCGACTCTCGACTCGCTGGGCGTTGCGGAAAAGCCGGGTCGACCACCAAGAAACTGTTGATCGAGATGGGATTCCCGCCCGCAGTCGCCACCCGCGCCGCCCGCATCGCCGACCGCCTCGGCACGCTGGGCAAGGTCGAGGCGTGAAATACAGAAACATGCGCAGACGATCGGAAACACCATCGCCGACGATCAGGATGGCCTCCCCGCCTGCGACGACCGATCCCTCGACACCCTGTCCCACCACCTGACTGATGACAGTCGCGTCGACATCCACGCCAACGTCACTCAGTCCACGGTGTGTAAGCGATTCCCCGCGCACCAGTTCCGTTCCCGCTCACCTTTGCACGCTGGCTGCCAGCCTTGTCGTGAGACAGGTTGGTAGCCAGGGTGGGGAATGGAGCCGGGGGCCTGGTGCACGGATAGGTGACAGGGTTAGTCACGCGGCCTGAGGGGCCTCGTGGTTGATGATGGTCTCGAATTCAATGGGGGTCAATCTGCCGAGGCGGTCCTGTCGTCTGCGGCGGTGGTAGG